>DASPGW010000234.1 GCA_035620395.1 Desulfuromonadales bacterium
CGTCGTGGCCGGCCTCGCCTACGCCAACGACGGGTTCTACTACCACGCCTGGAACGAGGTCTGGCTCGACGGCTGGGTCAGCGTCGACGCGGTGTTCGCGCAGATGCCGGTCGACGCGACGCACGTGAAGCTCGTGGACGGCGGGCCGGAGCGGCACGTCCGGCTGGCCGAGGTGGTGGGACGGCTCGTGCTCACACGCATCGAGGAGGAGACATGATCGCGCTCGAACGCCTGCGGAAGAGTTTCGGGCCCCTGGTGGCCGTCGACGACCTCGACTGCACGATCGACGCCGGCACCGTGTTCGGCTTCCTCGGCCGCAACGGCGCCGGCAAGACCACCACCATCCGCATGCTCTACGGCTTCACCCCGAAAAGCGGAGGGGTGCTGCGGGTCTTCGGCCTCGACATCGACCGTGAGCTGCGGGCCATCAAGGCGCGCATCGGCGTCTGCCAGCAGGAGAACAACCTCGACCCGGACCTCACCGTGCAGCAGAATCTGGAGCTCTTTGCCCGTTATTTCGACATCCCCCGCCGCCAGGCCCGGGAGAAGGCGGAAGAGCTTCTCGCATTCATCGCCCTCGCTCACCGCCGCAACGACAATGTCCCAACCCTCTCCGGGGGAATGATGCGCCGACTGGTGCTCGCCCGCGCCCTGATCAACGACCCCGAGCTGCTGATCCTCGACGAGCCGACCACCGGCCTCGACCCGCAGGCGCGCCACCAGGTCTGGCAGCGGCTGGACGAACTGAAGGGCAGGGGGCTGACCATCCTGCTGACCACCCACTACATGGAGGAGGCGGCGCGCCTCTGCGACCGGCTGGTCATCATGGACCACGGCCGCGTCCTGGTCGAGGGGAGACCGCACGACCTCGTGCAAGCGCACGTCGGGCGGGAGGTGATCGAGATTCTGGCGCCGGCGGAACCCTTGCGCGAATACGTCCGGCAAAAGGGGCTGGAACACGAAGATCTCGGACATCGGCTGATCATCTACAGCGGCGAAAGCGACGCACTTTACCATCGGCTGGTCGATGCCTACTGCCGGGAGGGATGCACGCTGCGCCAGGCCACTCTCGAAGATGTCTTTCTGCGCCTGACCGGCCGGGAGCTGCGGGAATGAGCGAAGGGCAAACGACCGCGATCACCCGGCGCTTCCTGCGCGTCTGGCAGCGCAATCTGCTGGTCTACCGGCGGACCTGGAAAATCAATTTCCTGCCGCCGCTGCTCGAACCCCTTTTCTACCTGCTTGCCTTCGGCGTGGGGCTGGCGGTTCTGGTCGGCAGCGTCAGCTACCGCGGCAGTGAGGTCTCTTACGTTGCCTTCATCGCCCCGGCCCTCATCGCCGTCAATGCCATGAACAGTGCCTTTTTCGAAAACACCTACGCCTCATTCGTCCGCATGTACTACCAGAAGACCTTCGACGCCATGCTGGCGACCCCCCTGTCCCTGCCGGAGATCATCAGCGGGGAGATCCTCTGGGGGGCGACCAAGTCGGTCATCGGTACGGCGATCATGATGACGGTCATCAGCGCTTTCGGCCTGCTGCACTATCCGCACGCCCTGCTGCTGCTGCCAGTCGCCCTTTTGGGCGGCCTCGCTTTCGGCGCCGTCGGCATGCTCTTCACCTCGATTGTTCCCAATATCGAGACCTTCAACCTGCCGGTCTTCCTTTTCGTCACGCCGATGTTCCTCTTCAGCGGCACCTTTTTCCCACTGGAGAATCTTCCGCCGTGGGCGCAGTCACTGGCCCGGCTGCTCCCCCTCACCCATCTGGTCAACCTGACGCGTGCCCTGAGTTTCGGGCGTTTCGATGGCGAAGGGGCCTGGGCGGTTGCCTATCTGGCCCTCTTTGCCGCGGTCTTCTTTCCCCTGGCGCTTTGGCGGATGCAGCGGCGGCTGATCAAGTAGGGGTGCTGCCAGCTGCGCCCGCTGGCCGGGTGGGAGATAGGGCGTCTGGTACGGGAAGGGCCGTCACTCCCAGAAAAGATGCAAGGGATCGGCGTCGAGATGCTGCAGGAGTTTGCCCAGGTCCAGGGTCGGACCGACGTTCAGATAGAAGCGCCAGTGCTGTTCGCGGTCCGGGTAGTGGAGGGACCATTGGCCGAGTTCATGACTGAAGCGAAAGCGGGCAACGGGAGTGGCGACCCCCGCACCGGAGCCGCCAGTATTCGCCTGCTCGGCAAAGAGAGTCACGTGGTCGTCGCGGATACTGAAGGATAGTCGTATCTCGCCCCGGCTGCCGGAAAAGAGGTGCCCGGCGCAGTAACGGGTGAGGATTTTTTCGGCGGACCGTCGGACCAGTTCGGGCAGAGCCATCGATCATCACTCCGGATTGACGTTGGGAAGCAATGCCCGGAGGCGGGTATCCCGGGTCGGCGGATCGGATCGGAAAAATCGTGGGACCATTTGACAGGAGGGTTTTGGTATGGTTGATGTTAAGCCGTCAGTGAAAAATTCCGGCAGATATCAGTTAGGCCATTCCGTATGCCGTATCAAGGAGAGACGCCATGAAAGTGACCGAGATTCGTGAACGGGGCCAGGCCATGGGGATGACGGGACTGGCAGGGCTGCGCAAGGGCGAAATGATCCGGGCGATTCAGCGGGCCGAAGGATACCAGGATTGCTTCGGCGCCGCCTGGCGTTTCGACTGCCCGCAGCTGGGGTGCGCCTGGCGGGCCGATTGCCTGACAAAAAATCCCGGCTGACCGATCGGCCTAACCCTTGTCGACGCTGTAGCGGCCAGGCCCGATGAACAGCAGGCTGAAGAACAGGATGCCGAGTTCGATGGCGTGGGAGGCGGCGAGAATCCCCTCGCCCTTGCCGAGGTGCATGTTGGCGGCAACGGCCATGGTGATCGTCAGCAGCAGGCAGGCCGGGCGGAAAAAGAGGCCGAGGATCAGGCAGAGGCCGCCGGCAAACTCGCTGAGCGCTGCCGCCAGGCCCCAGGCGGTCGGCACCGCATGAACCCCGGCGAACTGCATCGCCAGTCCCACCTTCTCCCACTTCTCCGGACCGCCCACCAGCTTCGGCCAGCCGTGGTAGAGAAACATGGCGCCGATCCCCAGGCGCAGCAGCAACAGGCCGAATTCGCGATATTTCCCCAGAAACTTCAAGGCCATTTTTCCTCCGTGTGATGCCCCTGGCGTTATCCGCCGGTTTTAGCGCAACCGCTACTTCCTAGATGATTCCATGGAGCGGACCGCCCGGCGCTCCCAGGGCATCGACCCTTTTCTCCACCGCGGGGTCGTCCTCGAGCGGCGGCGCGTGATGAGGCTTACGCCGGGCGTCGATGACCAGCGACCCGGCGCAACCCCAGTGCTTGTCCTCGACTGCGGCGCCGACGCCGTGGATGTCGGCGGCCGGATCGGAGCGGGTGAAGGTTGCCCAGACGAAGTTGTTCAGGGTACGGGCGGTAAAGTCGCTGTCATCGACCACAACCACAAGGGGGAAAGCGTTGAGCGGGTCGCTCTCTGCATAGAAGTTGCAGAACCGAGGCACTTCCCCGTCGCCTCTTTCCGTCGCCGGCGGCCCCTGGATGGCCAGCACCCCCGGCAGCACCAGGCGCGGGGCGGAAAACCCGGGCGGCAGACGCAGTCCGCCTGGCAACTCGGTCGGCAGCGCTCGTCGGACATCCCCGGCAGCGGCGATCACCACCTTGGATCCTTCGTTCAAACCGCGGCCGGAGTAGTCGAGGGTGTCGATGGTGGTCCGGGTCTCAAAATGCAGGTCGCGGCACCAGTCTACCCGCTCCAGCAGGTGCCGGAAGAAGGCGGGCAAGTCGTGAACGTCGGGCCGGGGTTCGTCCTCCCGGGCGACGATCATCAGGTACTTGGCAAGGGAAAGCTGCCCCTGGCCGAGGATGGCGTTGGCCTGGGTGAGCAGTTCCTGTGGCCGGCGGCCGCCGGCATAAGGGACGTAGCGTTCACTGCCGACCGCCAGCAGCAGGGGGTGAACGCCTGCCGCATCGACCGCATGCACGGCCTGTACGCCAGGGAGGACGCTCGGGATGAGCGGCCCGGTCAACTCGTGGATGAAGGCGCCGAAGGTAGTATCCTCCTGCGGCGGCCGGCCGACGGTGGTGAAAGGCCAGATTGCTCCGGGGCGGTGATGGACCCGCTCCACCCGCACCACCGGGAAATCGTGGGCGAGGCTGTAGTAGCCTAGGTGGTCGCCGAAGGGGCCTTCGGGCAGCAGTCGCTGCGGGTCGATACTGCCGGTGATGACGAAATCGGCCTCGGCCGGCATCGGCAACTCACCGGGGCGGCAGACCAGCGGCAGGCGGTGGCCGCCCAGCAGGCCGGCGAAGGCGAGTTCAGGCATTCCTTCCGGCAACGGCATGACGGCCGCCACGGTCAGGCTCGGCGGCCCGCCGACGTAGATATTCACCCGCAGCGGCACGCCCCGCTCGATCGCTTCGGCGTGATGTACGCCGAGCCCGCGGTGGATCTGGTAATGCAGGCCGATCTCCTCGTTCGGGATATACCGGCCACCAGAGAGTTGCACCCGGTACATCCCGAGATTGGACTGTCGCCAGCCCGGCCGTGCCGGGCTCTCCGAATAAACCTGCGGCAGGGTAATGAACGCTCCGCCGTCCAGCGGCCAGGATTTGAGCTGCGGCAACCGGTCGATGGCGGTGGTATGGGCAAGGATCGGCCCGCTCCCCACTTTTTTCGGGAGCAGGGTCAGGGCGGCCAAAGGTGCGTTCAGGTAAGCGAGGGGGTGCCGAAACAAGTCGGCGGGATCCGTTTTCAGCTGGACCAGGCGACCGATGGACGCGAGCGTATCGCGGAAAAGGTAGCGGGCCCGCTCCAGCGTGCCGAAGAGATTGCCGAGCATAGGGAAAGCGCAGCCCCGGACCCGGGTAAAAAGCAGCGCCGGCCCGCCGGCCTGGTAAACCCGGCGCTGGATGGCGCCGGCCTCCAGGTCGGGATCGACTTCCTGTTCGAGGCGGATCAGCTGTCCGGTCCGTTCCAGGTCTCGAACGCAAGCGGCCAGGTTGCGATAACCCATTGGATTCCCCTGTGCTTTCATGTATCTTCAGGAGGAGTATCTTACCTGAGCGGTCGCGGGAATACAACGCTCGATTCGCGTCTGTGTTTACCGGGAGCTGGCGATGAGGTCACCTGGCAAGCAACATTGATAGAGTATTGTTTTGCGCCTCTGCGGGGAAGTCAGCGGGTTTGGTTGGCCACAGGCCTGATATATTTCTTATTCACGACAAAGTCGTGATTGAAAAAAACAATAAACACTGTTATAGACTTGACTATCCCAGTGGGTGGCCTTTCGGCGCGAACCTGACATGAATATCAACCTCGTTATCGTGCAACGAAATAAAACGAGACAGCCTCGGCGGTTGGCACGTGTTGGCCTGGCCACTCGTTCGGGAGCCCGGCGGAGATTGCGGAGAATTTAGCCATGACACCCGCCACCTGCCAGGAAATCATCGAGGCACTGGAAACGGCCGGCACGGTCGAAGAAATCCACGAGATCTGTTCACGCATCTGCACTCATTACGGTTTCGAACATTTTGCTTATGTGGCCAGAATCCCGGTTTCTCTGGCCAAACCCTATATGTGCTATGTCAGTGGCTTTCCAGAGGAATGGCGCGACCGCTACCTCGGCCTCGGCTACATGCAGATCGATCCAGTCGTCCATCACTGTCTCAAGCATGTCACCCCTCTCCCTTGGGACACGGTCGAGCCACCGGAAAAAGGAGACAAGCCGGTCTGGCAATTCATGGGCGAGGCCCGCGAATTCGGTTTGAAGAGTGGCGTCAGCCTGCCGATGCACGGCGGTTTCGGCGAAACGGCCCTGCTTTCGCTGACCTCGAATGAAAATCCGGACCAGTCCCGGAGCCGGATCCGGGCGGCTCTTCCCTTCGTCTACCTGATTTCCGCCTACCTGCATGAAGCGATGCGCCGCGTCATCGCCAGCGAACAGATCGATCTGAACAAGGCCGAACTGACCGAGCGCGAAAAGGAGTGTCTGCTCTGGGCGGCTGAAGGGAAAACCTCCTGGGAGACAGCCCAGATCCTCCATATCTCGGAGCGGACCGTCATCTTCCATCTGCAGAACGCCGCCAAGAAACTCAATGTGGTCAATCGCCAGCATGCCATCGCCCGGGCCGTCGTCATGGGCCTGATCACCCCGCAATTCGGCTGAACTCCTCCACCTTTTTTGGTAAAATTCCTTTCCGTCTAACAGGAACGGTCACTTTTCGTCTCCGTTTTCCCCTTCTCTACGGATAAATCGTACCCGCCACCCAATTTCAATTGCATTGCCTGTTAACAAGTTCTTATCGAGCACCAAAATACAGTGATAATCACCACCTGTGATTGCATAGTCTGTTAAAAGCAGTAAGAGTTTGATGATGGCTCGATGCTTTAATGCGTAAAAACCTGTAAGTTCTGACAGCTTAAATAAAACAAGGCCCATGTTTTAATTCCTCCGAGCCCTGACCAAGGAGGATAAAAACATGCAAAGCGTTGTGGCGTTCAAGTCGAACGATGTACAGGTTGACAAACAGATGGTCCGCAGAATGTACCGGTTCCGGCACAAGGTGTTCCGTGAGCGTCTCGGCTGGGAAGTGGAGAGTCGTAACGGACTTGAAATCGATCATTTTGACGAACTTGAGCCGATCTACATGGTCAGCCAGAACCACCATCAGGAAATAACGGGAAGCTGGCGTCTGCTGCCGACCATGGGACCCTACATGCTCAAGGACACCTTTCCGCAGCTCCTCTGCGGCGAGACCGCTCCCCAGGACCCCGGCATCTGGGAAGTGAGCCGCTTTGCCACCATAACCTCCAGCCACCGGGGGCGTGTCCAGGCCAACCTCGGCCAGGTCACTCTCGATATGATCCGGAGCCTGCTCCCCTTTGCCGAAGAGCACGGCATCCGCCATTACGTCTTTGTCACCAGCGTGGCTCTCGAGAGGCTCGTGACCCGCATCGGTCTGCCTCTGCGACGCTTCGGTGACGGACAGGCACAAAGAGTGGGCAAGGTTCTTTCCGTCGCCTGCTGGCTCGATGTCAACGAGCAGTTTCGCCAGGCGATCGGCAGCGGCAAGGCCGCTGCTACGGCTGGAGAGGAGGCGGCATGACCCTGCTGCTGGTCCAATGCGAAATGCGGGCAACCCCGCTTCTCGGCGAGCTCTGCCAGGGGAGGGCGCACCGGATCCTGTCCTGCCGGACCATCCGCGAGGCGGCAGACATCTGCATTCGGCTCGGCGGGAGAATCGACTGGATTGTCATCAACGGTATCCCGGCTGGTGAGGGTCGTGATCTGGTCGGGATACTGCGGGCGACGGGGTGCCAGGCGCCGGTCGTCAACCTCAGTGCCGGCGAGTGTGCGACGACCGGGGAAGGGTTGCCCCGCCAGCTGGCCAGCCGGCAGCGGCTGACCCGGCTGGATCTTCATCGACTGTTGACACAGCCGGGGGGCGCCTTTGGGTGCGAAGAGATTCTTTTCGAGTATCATGCGCCGCATCGGGTCAAGGTGCAGACGGCATTAAGAGAAAACGGCGGGACCTGTAACATCTGACAGTTACGACGGCCAGGCCGGATGGTGTTAAATGTCGGTCAATTGACGGCCCGCTGTTCCAGTCATTTCTCAGCCGGACCAATGCCGGCGATCGTTCAGGGCACGTCATAATCCATTGCACGGATGGCGCTCAGTCTTCGTTGCACCTGTCAGCAGGGGGCGGAGAGCAGTTGTCCGCATGAAAAACGGGGCGCGCGGCCAGCGGGGAGGGGGCGCAGGCCGCCGGAGCCATTCGTGCAATGGGTTATGACGTGCCCGCAATAAAACGGCCAGACTCCCGAAAGAGTCTGGCCGTTGTTTTTTTCAGCGACTTCGCCAGGCGCTCCAAAGCGGGAAGCCTGAGGTTTCCCGCAAAAGCAGTACATTGTCCGTTTTCTTCACCTCGGCGGCAATCAATGCCGGCATTCCCTCGAAAATCACCTGTGAGCCGGTGACTTCAATAACATCACCTACGCCGAGAGAAAAATCCTGCCGTTCCAGGTACCACAGTGGTCCGAGGTGAACGGGGAGAGACATCTCCCGTGTCTTCAGCAGCAAATGCAGGCCGTCGGCCATGCCATCGGCGGGAACCAGTTTCTTGATCCAGACCACTTCCCCTTTCAGGGCGCGGGCAGCCATCGGATCGTACAAGCGGTTGTAGGGCAGCCCTGCGCCCCAGCCGCCGCTGCCGCGTCCCTGGAACCCGTCTCCTGCCACCGCTGATCCGGCTGTCAGCAGTATCAGCAATAGCAAAACCATCCATCGCAGTGCGTTTTGTTGCATTTCCCCCTCCTGGTAGTGAGTTGTTGTTTGCCCGTCGGTACCCATTACCGACGAAGCGGGCGAATCGTCTGGCTTCAACCGGACTGGCGCTGCCGGACGTTTTCCAGCGCGGCCAGGCGCAGGCCGTCGCTGATGGTGGGATAGACGTGGATGGTCTGGGCCAGTTCGTGGACGCTAAGGCCGCAGCGCAGCGCCACGGTCGCTTCGTGGATGATGTCGGCAGCCCGCGGGGCAAGCAGTTCCACCCCCAGCAGTCGACCGGAGCCTGCCTCGGCGCAAAGGAGGATGCCGCCGCGTCGTCCCCCCATGACGTGAGCCTTGGCTACCATCGCGAGGTCGAGAAAGGTTTCGACTACCTCTTTGCCTTCTTCCCTGGCCTGCGCCGGGGAGAGCCCGACCCGGGCGAACTCGGGATCGGTGAAGACCGCCATCGGCGTGACCCGGTGATCGATGCGTCGGTGCGCTTCCGGATCAAGCATGTTCTCTACTGCCGCCTCCGCTTCACGGGCGCCGGCTGGAGCGATCAGCGGTGGGCCGGTGCAATCCCCCGCCGCCCAGATCCCTTTGGCGGAGGTGCACATCTCCTCGTCGACGGCGATGAAGCCGGAGCCGTTTACCTGCACGCCGGCCGCCTCCAGGCCGATTCCTTCGGTCGCCGGGGCGGTGCCGACGGCGAACATCAGGCGTTCGGCAGTGTAGCGTCTTTTCTCCCCGTTTACCATGGCAACCAGGCAGCTATTGTCACCGTCACGGGAAACCCGTTGCGACTCGACGTTGAACTCGATGCAGATACCTTCGTCGCGGAGGACTTCCTCGAATATTGAGGTCAGACGGGGGTCAAAGTCCTTGAGCAGGCGCTCGCCCCGTTCCAGAATCGTCACCTCGGTGCCAAAGCGCCGGAACATCTGTCCCATCTCCAGGGCGATGACTCCGCCGCCGATGATGATCAGGGAGCGGGGAAAGCAGTCGAGGTGGAGGGCCGAATAACTGGTCAGATAATTGACCTCCTCCAGCCCTGGCAGACGCAGAATACGAGGGATGCCGCCGCAGGCGAGGAGAAACCGGTTCGCCACGAGAACATCGGCGCCAACCTGCAGCTCCCGGGGGGAGATGAACCGGCCGTGCCCCCGCCGAACCTCGACGCCCCGGGCCTGCTCCAGTTTGCTCAGATAATTCTCCCGACGCACAGTCTCTACCGCCGCCTGCTTGGCGGCCATCAGCCGCCGGCACTCCGGTGGTCCAGCGGCCAGGCCGGCTCCGAACGGGGCGTTGCGCACCGCCTCGAAGCGGGCCTCGGCCTTGGCGATCAGGGTTTTGCTCGGAATGCACCCCCAGTTGACGCAGGTGCCGCCCAACTCGCTCTGCTCAACCATCAAAACCCGTGCCCCCAGCTCCGCGGCCTTGAAGGCTCCGGCCAGCGCCGTGGTTCCGGAGCCGAGAATGACGATGTCATGCCTGGCCGTCATGTGTCTTCCTTCCAGGTGCTGACGATATTTTCTTCCAGCCAGGTGTAGTCGCCATCGAGAAATTGGCGGGCGGTTTTGTAGGCGAAGGCGTCATCATTACGGTAGACCTCACGATGCAAGGACTGCAGCCGCCGCTTTGCCTGCCGGCAGAAAAGGTCGGCCAGCCCTTCGGCTTCCTTCTCCCGTGCCGATGCCGCCCGGGAGATGACTGCGGCCATGGCGAAGAGTTCGGCGCCGCTGTCGACCAGCCGGGCGAGGATCATCTGCTTGCGCTGCAACCCCTGCCGGTAGCGCCCCATCATGTGGAAGAGGTCGCGGGCGAGGCGCCGGGCGGCGCGTTCGGCATAGCGCAGATGGCCGGCCAGGCTCGCCGGCAGGTCGAGGTTTCCGGGGATGCCGAAGCGTGGCAGCCAGAGCACCGGGTACCAGAGAGCGTAAAATTTCGCGGCACCGATATAATCGACCTTCTGCGAGGTGGCCGAGGCACCGGCGATCTTCAGGTGCGGGTCAAGGGCCTCGCGGGCAATGAAGAGGCGCATGATCTCGCTGGTCCCCTCGATAATCAGGTTGATGCGGGTGTCGCGCAGCAGCCGTTCCATCGGCATTGGCAGCTCGCCCCGACCGCGCAGCGAGTCGGCGGTCTCGTAGCCGCGGCCGCCACGGATCTGCACGCCGGCATCGACGGCCCGCCACATCGCCTCGGTGCAGTAGAGTTTGGCTATCGCCGCCTCCAGGCGGATGTCCTGTTCCCCCCGGTCGGCCATGGCCGAGGTCAGGAAGGCCAGACTTTCCACCGCGTAGAGGTCGGCGGCGAGGGCGGCAATTTTGGCCGCCACCGCTTCGTGGTGACCGACCGGCGCCCCCCACTGTATCCGCTCGTTGGCCCAAACGCGGGCGATGGCAAGGGTCTGCTTGATCACCCCGACACTGGCCGCCGGCAGGGTGAGGCGGCCGGTGTTGAGGGTGCGCAGGGCGAGGCGCAGGCCGCCGCCGCGCTCGGTAAGAATGTTTTCGGCGGGCACCCGGACGTTGTCGAAGCGCAGCAGCCCGTTCTGGATGCCCTTCAGGCCCATGAAGTCGCAGCGGTGCTCGGTGGAGAGGCCCGGCGAGTTTCCTTCTACAATGAAAGCGGTGATTTCGGGGCGCTCCTCCTGCGGGTCGTTGGTGCGCGCCATGACGATCAGCAGTTCGGCAACCGGGCCGTTGGTGATCCAGAGCTTGCGCCCGTTGATTAAAAAAGCGCGGCCGTCCTCGGTTGCGACGGCGGTGGTGGTCATGTTCGACGGGTCCGAGCCGGCTCCCGGCTCGGTCAGGGCGAAGGCGCTCATCGCCCCGGCCGCCAGGCGCGACAGGTACTTCTCCTTCTGCTCGGCGGTGCCGAAAAGCTTGAGCGGCTGGGGGACGCCGATCGACTGATGGGCCGAGAGCATGACGGCGGTTGAAGCACAGTGGCTCGACACCAGTTGGATGATGCGATTGTAGTTCATCTGAGAGAGTCCCAGGCCGCCGTACTCCTTCGGGATCTTGATGCCGAAGAGCCCCATCTGGCGCAGACCGTTGAGGACTTCCGGCGGAATCTCCTTCTCCCGGTCGATGCGGTCGGCGTCGACCTTCTCGGCGAGAAAGCGCCTCAACTGCTCCAGCACGGCGTCGCCGGCCAGGCGGTCAGCCGCATCCTGCTCCGGAAAGGGGAAGACCAGTTCCGGGCACAAACGGCCCATGAACAGTTCGCTGACGAAACTCGGCAGTCGCCACTCTTTTTCCCGTGCCTCCTCGGCAACCTCCAGGGATCGTTTTTCTTCGGCCTTCTGCGCACTCATGTGCATCTCCCGGGGAAATCGAATAACGAGGCTTTGGCACAAGAATAACAGGTATTTGGCGGGCTGCATAGGGACTCAATGCGCTGCCGTGGGGAGGAAAACCCTCCTCTTCTCCCTGCTTGCCCCGGATTTATGGCGCCTTGAGGCGATCTCCTGCTGCTTCGCGCTCGCATCAGTAAGCAATCGATAGGCGGGAGCTTGCGGCAGTCAGCGCTATGCCAAAAATAGTTTGAAACAACCATTTATGAATGCCCGGCATTAATTTAGATTGCACTGCAAGCATGCCTATGATAAATACCTGAACTTCTTGGCAACTTTAATCAAAAGGAGGGAAATGAACATGCTGAACGTGAAAGGTGTATTGCTTGCCGTATGTGGTCTTCTGTTCGCGCAGAGCCTGGCGTTTGCCGGACTGCTCGGCCCTGCTCAGCCGACGGGGAAAAAGGGAGAATTCTCCTTCGGCCCCGGCCTCGTTCTCTATTCGGGTGAACTGGATAACGATCTCGACTTCCAGCAGACGCAAGTCTATGCGCAGTTGGGGTATGCCCTGACCGACCAGGTCGAGGTCTATCTGCAGGGAGGCGCCGCCGATCTGACCGTCGAGGGCCTCTTTGCCAGCAACGATTTCGAGGACGGTTTCCGTCCGTTTGGGGCGTTCGGCTTCAAAGCCCTGCTGGCCGACCGCAAACCCCTCGGCATCGGTCTCTTTGCCCAAGGAACGATTTTCTCCGATTACGACGACCAGCGGCAGGTTGGCGGAATCTCCACCAAGGTGGAGTTTACGAAGGCCTTCGAGGTGGCTGGCGGCGTGGTCTTGCAGAGTGTGCTCGACGGGGCCATTCTCTACGGCGGTCCCTATTTCTTCACGCGCGAGGGAGATGTCGATGTCACCATCGGTCCCCTGCAAGGCAGCGGGTCCTTCGAAGAAGACGGCAATTTAGGCGCCTTCATCGGCATGCGCTGGCCCCTAAGGAACGGCATCAACGTCGATCTGGAAGGTCATTTGCGGACCGACTTCTCCATCGGCGCCGATCTTCTGTTCAACTTCTAAGGCCAATCGGACTGTACCAATAGCAGGCCACAGAGACAACTCAAGGGGGGGATCCTATGTCAAAACTGTTGAAGTTTGCGATTGTGTTTCTGACCTCTGTCGCCATTTGCGCTTGCGGAAGCGGCGGCGGTGGCGGCTCCGACCTGCCCGTTGCGGGCGATGCTGCCACGCCGGGCACTCCGGGCACTCCAAGTACTCCGAGCACCCCAGGTGACTTGGGAGCGCTAACCGATCTCGGAGACCTGCTGGGTTCCGCTGGGGACAACTGGTACTATACCAAGGCAGCCGCCATCAACGATGCAGGACAGATTGTCGGACAGTCCAATGCCGGTAGTCCGGTCAAGGCCGCTTTCATGTGGGACCCGGCAAGCAGCACCATGACTGAGCTTGGCATCCACCCTGGAACATACGATGATTTTTTCGGACTCAAGACCACACCCACTACCAACTTTTTCCTCTATAGCGAAGCTATCGGCATCAATAATTCCGGTCTGGTCATCGGTAATTCGACTACGGGCACTGGGTGGCCGAACGAAACGGAGAAACGGGCCTTTCTCTGGCACCCGACCTTGGGTGCGATTGACCTTGCTCCGCCAGCTTTCATCGACAGCACTGGCAAAACCATTATCAAATCCTTTTCAGAGGCGGTCGACATCAACAGCCTCGGTGAAGTCGTCCTGACTGCCGACGATGAGAAGGGGCGGCATGCTTACTACTGGGACGGTTCAAGCCTAACGACCGTAACCCTTACCCGCGAGGATTCCTCGACCTTGGCTGTTGATGTTCCTGCTCTGACGCTTTTGGGCCGCATCCTCAACCAGGATGGCGAAGCCGTGGCCATCAACGAAAATGGCCAGACAGTAATCAACTCGGGCGGCACCGCCGTCTTCCATGACCTCAACATTGATGTCATCGAATCGCTGAACCATCTCCCCGGGGCTTCGAATACCAAGGCAGTCGACATCAACAACCAAGGGAGCGGTCGCGGCCATATTGTCGGCACCTCTGGCAATCGCGGGTTCTTCTGGGATGGCGGTGCCATGTACCCCATCGACACCCTGGGCGGAGACTCCAGCGAAGCGGTCGACCTCAATGACCTCGACCAGGTCGTGGGCAACGCCAAGACCGCCGACGGATCGACCCATGCCTTTCTCTGGCGCCTGGACGCCGGCGGCAAAGGAGTCATCACCGATCTTGGCACCCTTGGAGGTGCCAGTAGCTTTGCCGTAGCGATCAACGATGCCGGTCAGGTCGCAGGCTATTCCGAAACCGGCGAAACCTATTCCGAGGGTGGCATCACCGTCAATGTTCAACATGCCTTTCTCTGGCATAACGGGACCATGTACGATCTGGGCACCCATAACGACTTTTACAGCTACCCATTCATTCCTCCCTATCCCACCAGCGAAGCAGTCGGGATCAATATCAGCGGCGAGGTAGCCGGCAATTCCATCACTATCAACTCCCATCCGCGCGGATTCAGCCTGTCACCAAACTTTCCCTGACGCTGGTTGTTTTATGCTGTTCCTGAAAGGCGGGGCCGTTCGGCCTCGCCTTTTTCAGTTAGTTCTCCGCTCTTCACATTCCGGCCCCCTTCTTCTATAATGGGACCCTTTTGAGGAGCCCGACCCTGATGCAGAAAACCTTTTCCACTGCCGCCATCCATGCCATGCGCACGGCCATTGCCGAGGCCGCCGGCAATGAGGTCTTCTTCCTCGGCCGCACCGACGGCGAGCGCCGGGTGGTCGAGGTCGAGGTGCTGGCACGGGGGAGCGCCGAGGCGGTTCCGGCCATCCTGCAGCTCTGCCGCTACGGCGACGTGGTCATCCACAACCACCCCTCCGGACACCTGCAGCCCTCCGGCGCCGATCTCGAGATCGCCTCGCGGTTGGGCGCCCTCGGCGTCGGCTTCCATATTGTGGATAACCCTGTGGAAAACGTCTACCGGGTGGTGGAGGCTTTCGTCCCGAAGGCGGAGACTCGGGTTGATCCGGAAAGGATTGCCGCTCTGCTCGGTCCCGACGGGGCGGTGGCGCGCTCCCTGCTCGGCTACGAGGAGCGTCCCGAGCAGCTGCGCATGGCCTTCGCCGTCGGCGAGGCCTTCAACGGCGGGAAACTGGCGGTAATCGAGGCCGGCACCGGCACCGGCAAGAGCCTCGCCTACCTGGTGCCCGCCCTGCTCTGGGCGCTCGCCAACGAGCAGCGGGTGGTCGTTTCCACCAACACCATCAACCTGCAGGAGCAGTTGATCCGCAAGGACCTCCCCTTCCTGCAGCGGGCCGCCGGCCTGGAGTTCAGGGCGGTGTTGGTCAAAGGTCGGGGCAACTACCTCTGCCTGCGCCGTGCCGAGACGGCTCACCTCGAGCCGGGGCTCTTCGATGAAGAGCACGCCGCCGAACTGGCAGCCATCCTCGAGTGGGCGCAGAAGAGCGCCGACGGCTCGAAGGAAGATCTCTCCTTTTTGCCCAAAGAGGAGGTCTGGGAGGAGGTGCGCTGCGAAGCCGACCAGTGCTCGCGGGTGCGCTGCGCCCACTACGGCCGCTGCTTCCTGCACCGGGCGCGGCGCGAGGCGGCGCAGGCCGACGTGCTGGTGGTCAACCACGCCCTGCTCCTCGCCGACCTGGCAGTGCGCCAGCAGACCGACAACTACACCGCCGCCGCCGTTCTCCCCCCCTTCGAGCGCATCATCTTCGACGAGGCGCACCACCTGGAGGATGTCGCCACCAGTTTCTTCTCCGCTCAGGTGACCCGCTTCGCCTTCGCCCGGGTGCTGAACCGCCTGCGCCATCCGCGCAAGCCGGAGAAGGGGCTGCTGCCGCGGCTGCTCGCCGTTCTCGCCCGCGAACTCCCCGACAGCGAGGATGACCTTTACCGCGACCTGCACGGGCGCATCGAGGCGATTCTCGCCGGCCGCCAGGCGCTCTTCGACCGGGCGGTGCGCGACCTGGAGGCAATCGGCAGCGAACTCGCCGCTGCCCTCGGCAAAGAAATTTCCGAGCGCGAGGAGTTCAAGCATCGTATCGTCCCCGCCTTCACCCAGAGCGAAACCTGGCACGCCATCCGCGAGCGGGTGCGCGAGCTGGCCAGGGAGACGGAACTTTTGGCCCGGGCGGTGCGCGAGTTGCTCAAGGCGAGCGGGCGCATCCCCGAGGCGGTCACGGAGAAGGTCGCCGGTCAGGTCACCGACCTGCGCGGCGTCGCCGGGCGGATCGAGGCGATCGCCGGCGACCTCGCCTTCTTCATCGGGACGGAGGCTTCGACCTGCGCCTGGTTCGAGGTCGGCAAGGGGCGCATCGGCCGCGCCACCGGCATCGTCACCCGCCTCTGCACCGCCCCCTTGGAAGTGGCCGGCAGCCTCAAGGAGGCCGTCTACGACCGCTTCCGGACGGTGGTGCTGACCAGCGCCACCCTTGCCGTCGGCGGCACCTTCGACTACTTCCGCCAGCGCGTCGGCCTCGACCGCACCGAGGCGGAGCGGCGGGCGGAGCTGCTCCTGGCATCCCCCTTCGACTTCGTCCGCCAGGCGCTGGTCGCGGTGCCGACCGACCTGCCCGAACCGGGGCGGGCCGGCTACCCCGAGGCGGTGCGCGACCTCACCGAGCGGGCGGTGCTGGCTGCCGACGGCCGCTCCTTCGTCCTCTTCACCGCCTACTCCCTGCTGCGGCGGGTGCACGGCGAGCTCGCCCCGGTGCTCGAGGCGCGCGGCTACCGCTGTCTGCGCCAGGGGGACGACAATCGCCACCGCCTGCTGAAGCGGTTCGCCCAGGACGCCACCAGCGTCCTCTTCGGTACCGACTCCTTCTGGGAGGGGGTCGACGTGCCGGGACGCTCGCTGGAGCAGGTGATCATCACCCGTCTGCCCTTCAAGGTGCCGACCGAACCGGTCCTGGAGGCGCGGGCCGAGGCGATCGAAGCGGCCGGCGGCGACCCGTTCATGGCCTACACCGTCCCGCAGGCGGTGATCAAGTTCAAGCAGGGTTTCGGCCGCCTCATCCGCCACCGTGACGACCGTGGCGTGGTCCTCATTCTCGACAGCCGGGTGGTAAAGAAGGGGTACGGACACACTTTTCTGCGCTCGCTGCCGGGCGCCAGGGTGCTCGCCGCCCCGGCCGACTCGGTATTCGCCGAGATCAGGCGTTTCTTCGCTGCCGAATGAAACGACTCTTTCGCCTCCGGCGCGGTACCGCACGGCCGAAAAAAAACGGGTGAGTCCGGCGGACTCACCCGTTTTTTTGCTTTCAAGTCTCGTCGATCAGCCAGCAGTGCGGCCGACCAGTTCAACCACCTGGGTGGTGAAGGGGTTGGCGAAGAGGATGATCATGCACACAACGAAGACATAGATGGCCAGGGACTCGATCATGGCCAGACCGATCATCATCGTGGTCAGGATCTTACCGCTGGCACCGGGGTTGCGGGCCACGCCCTCGACGGCGCTCTTGATTGCGAGCCCCTGGCCGAGGCCGGTTCCGAAAGAACCGATGGCCATGCCGAAACCGGCAGCGATCATACACCAAGCGAAAAATTCCATGTTACTGCTCCTTCCTGTGAGTTGTTGTTCCTATACGGTATAGGACTTAAGTTTCGCCAGGGGCGAAATCAGTGAGCTTCTTCCAGGGCGCCGGCAATGTAAATCATCGCCAGCAGGGTGAAGACGAAGGTCTGGATGCAGGCGACCAGCACGCCCATCAGCATCATGGGCACCGGCAGCAGGAACGGCACCAGGGCAAAGAAGATCATCAGGACGATCTCGTGGCCGTACATGTTGCCGAAAAGACGCAGCGAGAGCGACAGGGGGCGGGCCAGATGACCGATCACCTCGATGATGAACATCAGCGGTGCCAGCACCAGAATCGGTCCCATGAAGTGCTTCAGATAGGAGACGCCGTGCTCCTTGACGCCGACGATGTGAGTCATGGCGAAGACGGTCAGCGCCAGGGCGCCGTTGGTGTTGAGATTCGCCGTAGGCGGCATGAAGCCGGGGATCAGGGCAATCAGGTTGGAGACGAGGATGAACAGGGCGAAGGTGGCGATGAGCGGGAAGTAGGCCTTGCCCTTGTGCCCCATCGTCTCCTCGATCAGGTTCTCGACGCCGCTGACGACGACTTCCATGAAATTCTGCAGGCCGCCGGGGACCATCTTGATCGCCCGGGAGGCGGCGAAGGCAAGCAGGATGAGGACGAGCATGACGAACCAGGTGTACATCACGTGTTCGCCGATATGCGTGCCGATCTGCTCTTCGAGCCACTTCAGAAAAAGAAACGGGTGCGTCATGACGGGTTACTGCCTCCTCGTTGGGAACGATCGTTTCAGGGTGGTCCAGAGGATGTTGATGACCACCACCGAGAGTCCTGCAGCCAACCCCAGCGGGTTGACCCTGGCAACGGCGATGAGCAGCAGCAGAACCGCTGCCAGGCTGCCGAGCCGAACAATATAATTGATTTTGAAGCTACGGGCCGAATGCCGGGACGGAGCGGCGATCACCTTCTTCAGCGAGTGGTGAAGCCAGAGGAAGCCGCCAATGGCCACCAGTCCCCCGGCGAGCACCCCGAGGGTGACGGGAGCCGAGCGCCACAGCAGGCTCAGCAGGACCAGGCCGGTCAGCACGACCCAGTTGCGCCGGGCGATTTCGCCCAGCAGTCGATCATCCTGGTCCTTCACCGTCTTTATGTTCTTTTTCGTTTTCCCGCTGCTGGCGTTTGAGTTCCCGCTCGGTCAGAATATAGACGTTGCGGAAGCCCGAAACAATCCCGAAGCCCAGAAAGATCAGAGTCAGCCAGGGAGAGGTCCCCAACCACTTGTCGAGATAGTAGCCCATGGCCAGCCCGATGAAGGTAGCAGCCACCATGGAAATCCCGACGCCGGACAAAAAGCCCAGCGATTTGATGAGTTGGCGCCTATCCTCGGCCATGTCTACTTGTATACAGCATACAGTCTTGCAGTCTTGTGGAAAAACCGTTGTTAGATATCACAGGGGGGGGATGGATGTCAACCGTTTTTCCGCTCAACCCTCTCCCCGCTTGCGCCCGCGCCAGTCGTTGACGCTCCATTCGAGCTGACTCCACATCCCCCGCAGGATGGCCAGATCGCGCCGGTCAAGACCGGCCCGGTGGTGGAGCCGACGTAGAGTGTTCATGACTCCCTCGGGGCGGGCAGGGTTGAGAAAGGCGATCCGGGAGAGGAGCTGCTCGATCTGATGAAAGAGCGCCTCCAGCTCTGCCGCGTTCGGCGGCTCGGCTGGCCCCTGGTTGACGGTCCGGGCGGGGCTTCGAGCGAGCTCGTGCAGAAAGAGCAGAACCGCCTGTGCCAGGTTGAGCGAGCCGACTTCGGCCGCCGTCGCCACCGTCGCGGCGCGGGAGCAGAGAGCCACCTCTTCGCTGGTCAGCCCGGCATCCTCGCGGCCGAAGACCAGACCGAGTCGTCCCCCGGGCGGAAGTTCTGCCTGCAACCCGGGGACCTCGGCAATGTCGAGCAGTTCGCCACGCAGCCGTCCCGTCCGCCGCGTCGTCGCGACGGTCAACTGCAGATCGGCAATCGCCGAAGCCAGGTCGGAAAAGAGCCGCGCCTGGCCGAGCAGGTGGTTGGCGGCAACGGCGAACTTGCGCGCCTCGGGATGCAGGTGGGCGCAAGGGTTGACCAGGCGCAGGTCGCTGGCGCCGAAATTGGCCATGGCCCGGCAGACCATGCCGATGTTGCCCGGGTTCTGGGGTTCGACCAGAATGATGGCGACGTGCTCCAGGGAGGGGATAGTCATGCGCGGTACGATACAGCAAAAAGGGGGCAGGCGCCAAGTACTCTTTGCCGGGTTTCGGCTCAGCTGCCTTGAATGATCTGTTGTCGGCGGAAGCAGTCGAGGGTGTGGTCGTTTACCATGCCGGTCGCCTGCATGTGGGCGTAGCAGATGGTCGAGCCGACGAACTTGAAGCCGCGGCCGCGCAGATCCTTGCTCAGTGCATCGGATTCCGGGGAGGTTGCCGGATAGTCGGTGAGGGAGCGCAGTTCGTGGATGACCGGACGGCCGTCGACGAAGCGCCAGAGGTAGGCGTCAAAGCTGCCGAACGCCTCCTGCACGGCAAGAAAGCTGCGGGCGTTGCCGACCGCCGCCTCGATCTTGGCGCGGTTGCGGATAAGGCCGGGGTCGCCCAGCAGCTCGGCAATCTTCTGCTCATCGTAGCGGGCCACCTTTGCCGGGTCGAATTGGTCGAAGGCGGCCCGGTAGTGCTGCCGCTTGCGCAGCACGGTGTACCACGAAAGGCCGGCCTGGGCTCCCTCAAGGACGAGGAACTCGAAGAGCAGGCGGTCGTCATGGACCGGCACGCCCCATTCTTGGTCGTGATAGGCGACATAGTCGGGCTTGCCCAGGTCGACCCAGGGACAGCGGCAGCGATTGTTCACGGTTCGCTCCTTCCGAAACCCCAAGATAGGGGGTCCTCTGCGGGTTCTGGCGGTTTGCCGGAGCCGGGGGGCAATAATTCTAATCATAGAGGAAAAAGTGCGAATGGGAAGGTCCGAATGCGTGGTCATAGCCTGTGGTTGAAAGACTCCCTGGGCAATGCCGCGCCGGCAAAGCGTCCTCGCCTGTGCTAAAATGAGATTGAAAAGCAAAGGCAAGTTCCGTTTGCGAACCTGAAAGGAGTGCCGTTATGGCGGGAATCTATGAGTGTACAAGCTGCGGGGTGGTGACCACCAGCAAGGAAGATCTCTGTAGCCCGAGGTCCATAAGCAGCAAGAATGAGTACTGCGGCGAGTCCCCGGCAGAGAGTGCTGTGATGTGTGAGCCGATGGCCAAGAGCCTGGAATACGAGTGTGGTGGCTGCGGCCGGCCGACAGCAGACCCCGGCCTGGTTTGCACGCCGGAAAAGAAACGTTAGTCGGTATCGAGCGGGAATGTAAAAAACGGGGCAAGGCCTTGGGACCTGTCCCGTTTTCATGCACCCAGGGAGAGTCAGCGATGAAAAGCAGGGGAGTGGTTGTCGGGCTGCTGCTGGCCGGATTGTTTGTCGTCGGGCAGTCGGACGGGGCGGAGCCGCTGAAAGTCTATTCCGTCGACGAAGGGAAATACGTCATGACCGAGAAAGTTGTCAAAAGCAAGGAAGAGTGGCGCCAGACTCTGACTCCCGAGCAGTTCCATATCCTGCGCGAGAAGGGGACGGAGCGGGCCTATTCCGGCAAGCTGCACGCCAACCATGAACATGGCATTTACCGTTGCGCCGGCTGCGGCCTCGATTTGTTCAGCTCGGAGAGCAAGTACGAGTCGGGGACCGGCTGGCCGAGCTTTTACGCCCCGGTGGCACCGGAGAATGTCCGCTTCGGAGAAGACAGCAGCTTCTTCATGACCCGCACCGAAGTACTCTGCCCCCGCTGTGGCGGCCATCTCGGCCACGTTTTCGACGACGGACCCGAGCCGACCGGCAAGCGCTACTGCATGAATTCGGCGGCGCTGGAGTTCGTGCCGATGAAATGATGCATGACCCAGGGGAGAGTTTCATACCCGATTCTGCTGGGAGAATATGAGATGAAACGGCTGCTGGTTGTGTTGCTCGCCCTGTTCGCGCTGGTCGCAGTCGCGGCCGCCGCAGGCGAAAGCGGGCAGGGAACAAAGCCGATGGATACCAGCCGCCTCGGGCCGGTTCACCCGGCAGATCGTCACCGAGATTATCCCGGTCTCAGTCTTTTATCCGGCCGAAGAGTACCATCAGGACTATTACAAGAAGAATCCGCTACGCTACAAGTTCTGCCGTCATGGCTCGGGCCGCGACGAGTTTCTTGACAGTGTCTGGGGAAAGGCGCCGGGAGAGGCCACCCAAGAGCACTAACGGGTAGTGAAACTTCTGATCGCGCTCTCCGTGCGGCCGCCCCGGCCATCCACGGCCGTCACTTTCCAGAAATAGGTGGTTGCCGGCATCAGGCCGGTCAGCTCATGGCTGCGACGCTCTACTGTGGGCTCGACTACGGGAGCTCCGCCTCCGCCCCCACAGGAGAGCAGCAGCATCAGGACCGTTACAAGTAGGCCGCCGGCCAATACTTGCCGTTTTTTCTTCCTGGTGCCGGACGCAGCGCCAAAGAACACCAGAAAGCCGCCGACGCCGGCCAGCAGGACACCGCCGCCGGCAGTGGGCAAGAGGGTGACTTCAATCGGCGTGCTCTGGCTGAAATCCGGCGACGTGGAAAACAAAACCTCGTGGGTCACTGCATCGCCGTCGGCGTCCGACAGCTGATCCCATTGCAGCACAGCAGAAGTGAGGAGGTCGGTTGCACCGTCGGTCGGTGCGACCGGTTGCGGCGTCGGCGGTGGCGAGTTGCCGGTGCCGGTGAGTTCAACCGAGGTGACGCCATCAGCCGAACCGTTTGAAAAAACGTCAAGCCTTGCTGCGAAGCTCTGGTGGGCGGCGGGAGCGAAGTGAACTGTGACCGTGCAGCTCTCCTCGGCACTCAAAGCCCGGTTGCAGGTATTGCTGGTAATTGAGTAGGCCGATGGAGGTCCGGCAACACTGATGGACGGGATGAACAGGAATCCGCTCCCGTCGTTTTGCAGTGTCAGCGCTCTGGTTGCCGAGCTGCCGACAGGAACATGGCCGAAGGGGAGCAAACTGTCACCCGTGGGATCAACCGGATCGACGACGCCCAGAAGGGCATCATTCAACAGATTGAATGCTGCCGGCGCGTCCACCAGGCCGTAGCCGTAACTGTTGTCGGCGCCTGATTTCCCCATATCCACAGCTGACGATTTCATAACGGTTTCGAGGGCCTCGACCCTGGTCTCGGGAAAGGCGCTGAGCAACAGGGCCATCACCCCGGAGACATGCGGCGCGGCGAGGGAGGTGCCGTCCATTCGCACGAAGGCGCCGGACGATGCACCACCGACGGTGAGGTCGGCGGTTCGCACGTTGTACCCGGGCGCCATCGCTTCGGGATAGACCGTGCCGTCGCAGGCCGAGGGGCCACAGGCGCTGTAGCGGGAGATTGCCGTCGTCGATTGGTCGGTGCCGACCGACCCGACCGCGAAGGCCTCCGGATAGTTCGCCGGGGCAACGCTGGTGTTGGCATCGGGACCGGTGTTGCCGGCGGCGAAAACGACAGCGATGCCGGCCGCTTTCAGCGCCTGCAGATCAGCCTGGAAGACCCGGACCGACGAGTCGCAGACGCCGGTTGCCTCGTCGAAACCCCAGGAGTTGTTGACCACGTCAGGCGCGTCGTCGGTAGCCGGGTTGCCATCCGGGTCGAGCAGCCAGCCGAAACCCTGGTGGATGGTGCTGTATGAGGCCGTCCCGGCATCGTTGAAGATTTTCACGGCGATCCATTGCGCCTCCGGTGCCACGCCGATGACCGAGCCGCCGGCGTTTCCTCCGACCAGGATCCCCATCACGCCGGTGCCGTGACCAGCCACATCGGCCGGGGCAAGGGAATGCTCGCCGTTCGGATCGAACCAGCTGTTGCTTCCTCCGCGCCAGCGCGGCCCGAGGTCGGGATGGGAAAGGTCCACCCCGCTGTCCATGATCGCCACCGTCACCCCCTGGCCGGCGAACCCCTGTTTCCAGAGCGTAGGTGCGTTTACCAACTCGATGTTCGGTTCGACCTTCCCGCTGACTAGCGACGGCGAGATCTCGGGCAAGGAGAGGGAGATGACCTCGTCATAACGGAGGCTCTGCACCTCTGGTCGCGCGGCCAGAGCTTGAATCGTCTCCGGAGAGGCGGTCACCGCCAGACCATTGATGATCCATAGATCCTTGATCGGCCCGACTCCCCGTCCACGCAGGAATTCCCTTGCCGGCGCTTGTGCCGCCGAGGCCCGGCTCTTCAGGGTGCGCACCAGTTCGGCCCGGCGCAGATGGCGGGGACCGGCGGGCAGGCGGGAGAATTCCACTCCGTTCCGGAAGGTGACGATGACTGGAATGGTTTCGGCGCCGCCGGCGTCCGCAAGAATGGACTGTAGTCGGGCATCGACGGCGGCTGCATGAACAGCTGGAGTCGGACAAGCGATGATGACCAGAAAGAATGAAAGGATAACAGCGCAATGGTAAGACAGATTTTTCACGGCTCTCCCTTGGGCCCGCCGCAATGCACCACCGCAGCAGGCTGCATTATGAAGAGTAACTATATCACTAACCCGGTGCAAAAAAGCAAGCCCCCTCGGGGGTCACGAACCTGACCCGAGCAAAGCTAGTCGACTGTGAGGGAGCGACTTGGACTTCAATTGCTCATCGGCAGGGCGAGGAGTGGGGCGGCGTAGAAAAGCAGGAGGCAGTCGGCAAGGAATGGTTTGCGGGGGGCTCAATATCGCTGCCAGCGGATGCGGCAGTTCTGATCGATGCCGAAACGCCGGGCGAAGCCGCCCCTGACTTCCACCACATAACTTGCCGGTCCGGCAGAGCTGTAGGTCCGATCCGACAGGGGGATGGCTTGTTCGGCGATATTGCGCACCCGGCCATCCTCTGCCACGAAGATGATGTCCAGGGAGCCTGGCGTATTGCGCATCCAGAAATTCTGGATCGCCGGAGCTTCAAAAACGAACAGCATCCCCTCTGTGTCGTCCTTCAGCACGCGGCCCATGAGCCCTGTGGCACGAGCCACGGGGGCGTCGGCGATTTCAATGCGGATGGCGGCCCTGACGGGGCGGTCAGGGCAGAGAAACTCAAGCTGCCCATCCCCCCGCAGTGCCGGCATGGCCGGATCGGCGACGGGGTTAGGACCGCCGAAAAGAGGAGCGGGCACGAGCAACAGCAGAACGATCCAAAGTTGCGCCGGCCTGGGGATGAAACGCATGGGGTCGATCTTTCCGGGGGCTACGAGTGCCCCTTCTTGCCGTTGCCTTTGCTCTTGGGTTTGCCGTTGCGGTCGGCTGCGCCGGCCGGCTGCCACCCCAGCTCCCCCTGCTTGAGGGCCTTGAAGGCGGCCGAACCGGGTTTGATGCCAAGGCTCTGAGCGAGCGCCCCCCAACCCTGCCCCTTGCGGGAGCGGTACTCACGCAGAACGACTTCGACCGGTTGGCGGGACTGCTGCGCCAGCCATAGGCAGACGGCGACATCGGCCGGCCGGTCGACGGAGCGGAACGCTAGGTCGAGCTGTGGGCCGGAGGCTCCGAAGTGGGCACCCACCTGGGTCCTGAAACCGCCCAGGTCGGCCTCGGCGCTGACGTTGAGGCTGCGCAGGTAGACGTCGAGGTCGGCGCGGGCGACCCCGGCGGTGAGCAGGACGAGGGCGAAGGTGGTCAGCAGGGGTCGGCAGAGCATGGTCGTTTCTCCTTGTCGGGCGATCAGCCGGGCGGAGGGCCGTCCGCGGGTTTATGAAGCGAAGATCAACGGCATTAAGGAAGTTACACGATTCGTGCCAGCCGATGGGGGGCTTTGGCGGGCGACTGGCGTGAAACCAGCGGCGTTTGCAGTGGAAAGATACGGGATTTTACGGTCGTCCCTGTCAAAAAAAGGCAGCTGCCGCGTCTCGGGCGAATCATTGGCACGAAGCTGGTTTGGTTAACCTCCATGTCGGCCTTGTGAAGCCGCGGATTGTGATCTTGCATGGCTCTACCTCTCCAGCCCTGCCTCCCTCGCTTGCGGCGGCACCGGCGAGAGATAGCCGATCAGCAGCATGAGCAGTCCGACGCCGATGAAGGAGACGATGCGGGCGACCGTGCCGACGCCGGCGAGGTCAACGGTGAAGAGTTTGATGACCACCGCCGCCAGCAATGCGCCGCCGGTCAGCCAGACCGGCCGCCGGCTGCGGCGGGTGGCGAAGACCATGGTGGCGAGCGCCGTCAGACTCCAGCAGAGGGAAAGCGAGGTCTGCAGAAGGGCCGAGTCGAACATGACATCGAAATGAAAGGGAACTTTCCCCCAATAGTGCACGGTGCGGACGATGATCGCGTTGAGCCAGACGAAGAGCGAGGCGGCCAGGGCCATCGGCTGCAGCAGTGACGCCAGTTGGGGCCATGACGCCGCCTCGCCGGTGAGCAGGCGGCGCGCCCAGAAAAAGAGGGTAAGGTGGACCAGCGCCACGCCGACATCGAGGACGTTGAGCAGTGGCAGGTAGGGGAGGGGCCAGGGGTCGCCGCTGCGGGTGAGGTTGACGTAAAGCGCCCAAATCCCGGCGAAAAGGACCAGTGGGCCGGCAGCGAGACCGAGGTAGAGTGGGAAGTGGCGGCGCAGCGGCCACGGCAGTGCTTTCCCGCAGGTGGTGAAGAACGCCGCAGGCAAGGCCGGTGTCACCCCCCAGACGAGCAGCCGCCAGCTGCCGGCAGGGGGCAGAAAACGGGCGAGGCGCCAGTCGATCTCCCGGATGGCCAGCAGCGTCAACAGCCACAGGCCGCTGGCGTGCAGAAAACGCAGGTGGAGCGGCAGGGTTTTGGTATCCGGTTCCTGGCGGTGCAGCAACCAGAAGTGGGAGACGAAGGCGACCGGCCAACCAAGTGTGCCGAGGCCGGCAAGGGGGTGGGCCCGGTGCCCCGCCATCTCGAAAGCCGCCAACAGCATCGCCGGCAGCAGGAGCAGGGCGGCGAGCCGAAGCATTCGCCATTTCGCTCGGTTGCCGAACAAGTCGGCAACTACGGCAGAGCCGGCGAAGAGGAGGAGGACGGCGCCGTTGCGGTAGGGGAGGGCAACGAAGCGGCGGATCTCCTCCAGGCCGATGCCGTACCACCAGAACAGCCCCCAGGCGAGGAAGAGGAGCTCGATCAACCCCTCATCCTGGCGCAGCCGCTCGCGATAGCGGTCGACGAGAAAAGCGGTGAAGAGGCCGGCGGCGGCGAGGAACAGACCGCTGACGTAGAAGCTGTTGAGGATTGCCCACTCCCCGCGTGGCAGGAGCGCGCCGGGCAAGAAGGCGAGGCTGGCGCCGACCTGCAGCAGCAGGCCGCAGAGGCGCACCGCCAGCCGCCTCTGGCGCACGCCTACCCAGACCATCCCGGCCCCTTCGACGGCCCAGATCGAGGCGAGCTCCCGGCCATCGAAGGTGAGGGGGACGGCCAGTGTGAGAAAGACCGCCCCCATGGCAAGAAAGGCCTCGGCCAGGGGACCAAGGTCCGCCGCCCCCCGCCAGCGCAGCGCTGCAGCGAGGCCGAGATAGAAAATTCCCAGGGCGAAGGCGCTCCAGGCGAGGCCGTAGCGGCTGTCGGCAACCAGCATCCCCTGCAGGGTAAAGGCGATCAGCGGGGT
>DASPGW010000235.1 GCA_035620395.1 Desulfuromonadales bacterium
TTGCTGATTTCGAAAAATTAATCGAGCTTTCAAGAATTGTCTCCTGGATGAGTCCCGATGAAGACCTGTGAGCCAACTGATTTGTGCTGTATCAAGGTGCTAGCCCGCAAGGATATGGCCACGAATGTTCCGCGGCCGGGAAGCACCGCGGGATTCAGCCTTATTGAATTACTCTCCATTGTGGCCGTTCTTGGGGTTCTGGCGATCATGTCCATTCCCGGTTACACCAGGTTCGTGGAAACAGCCAAAGTGTCGCGATGCAGTACGGAGATCCGCGTTCTGGAAAAGGACATCAACGCTTATTTCATCGACCAGAATGCTCTGCCCGGATCCCTCAATGATATCGGTCGTGGCGATCTGCGGGATCCGTGGGGCAATCTCTACCAGTATCTGAACATCGCCGATGGCGGTGCGCCGGTGCGTGCTGACGGCCCGTTTGAAGACCTGAACGCTGATTATGACCTTTTCAGCGTAGGGCCGGACGGCTCCAGTCTGCCGGATATAACAGAGGCAGTCAGTCAGGATGACGTTGTCCGCGGCGGTGACGGCGCCTGGGTCGGGCTCGGAAAAGATTACCAACCCTAGCTGTACCTGTACTGCTCTCGTAAAAAGGTGAATGATGTATGAAATGCTCATGTCCGAAATGCGCTGCCAGCATCCAGGTTGAACTGGGCCAGATATCGGAAGGCGGAGCCTATCGAAAATGCCCGGAGTGCAATGCGCGCTTCTGGACGCACAAGGAATCCTTCGCCCTGCGGGCCTACAAGAAGGACGGGAGGATCTATTGCGGCACCTGTGGCAGCGAACTGGGCCATGCCAACATCTGCCACGGGTGCGGGGCACTGCATCCTGGTTATTGCGTCGTGCAGTTATCCAAACCTGCCCGCAGGAAAATACGGAAGTCGGACTATTCGGTCAGTCTTTCCCAGAAGCAGCAAAAACAGGTTTACACTCTTTCGCCAACTCCGTCGGTCGAATCTCGCAAGCCTCTTCTCGCCAAACTCGGGCTTCTGGCCCTGGTCGTGGTGCTGGCGGCTACTGCCGGCATCTATTACCTTAACCTCAAGACGATGAAGGGGTATTCCAGAAATTACGTGCGGGCCCTTTACGGCATCCAGTCGGGGACGGACAGGGGCATGGAATTATGTTTGAAGACGGCTACCGACTGGCGGGCAAAACAGGAGTCGGGGCAGGCCTTCGGCGCCCGCCCCAACCCCGGCGAAACGGCCAGGCTGATTGAAGTAAAGGACGAAATCGACAGGATCCTGCAGCAGATGGACGAGACGCCGGAGAAATTCAGCGACGCCCGCGCCAAGCTCGATCGGCTCTACGGGATATATTTAAAGCTCCATGCCCTCAACCTTTCTCCTCCCAAATCGCTGATTGAATTTACCGACGCGACCACCAGTCTGCAGGCAAATTTCGACAAGGCCGCTCAGGAACTCAAGGCCAGCCTGCCGGAGGAACTGCTGGAAGAGATCCGGATGGCAGCGCCGCGGTACAAGAACCTGCAATTCATCATCGCCAAGTAGGCGGGGTTTACGCCTTCTGCCAAACCGGTTGGCGCTTCAGCTTGAGCGGAAAAAGTCAGGCGGGGAATGGACCGCCGCAACCGACGTTGACCAAGCAGGTGCAGCACAAAAGAAGCCGGCCAGAGATGGCCGGCTTCTTTTGTTTCCCCCAGTCGTCGGGAAAAAAACGTGACGAAAAAAGGGTCGGAAGGTGACGTTTTTGGGCAGCCGCCGGTTTCGGTGGCCGTTGCCGAATACACTATTGCCCAGGCGGCGCTTCATCGAGCGAGCTGGGCGGCTACGACTGATAGTCCGATAGATGGCTGGCAGAGCTACCAACGCCCTGAATTCAGTCTTCGGCTTTGTGTTTCTGTCCACCACCGCCCAAGGAGCCTCCTTTGTAGGGGACGCGGGCCGAGGGGACGAGCTTCGAGGCCGGCGACAGGTGCACGTCCTGGTCGTCGAAGAAAATCTGGGCGCCGAAGGCTTTTAGCACCTTGTCCTTGGCGACGCCGCCAAGAAAAAAGGCCTTGTCGATCGTCACTCCCCAGTCGCGAAGGGTTTGCACGACCCGGGCGTGGGTGGGGCTGCTGCGGGCGGTGACCAAGGCGATCTTCACCGGACTGCGGCCCGGCTCGAACTGCTTCTGCACCAGCGAGAGGGTCTTCAGCAGTTTGGCGAAGGGCCCCTCGGGCAGGTTTTTGCCGCGGTTCTTCCGCTCGTGCGCGAGGAACGCTTCCAGGCCCTGCTCTTTGTAGATTTTTTCCGACTCGTCGGAGAAGAGCACGGCGTCGCCGTCGAAGGCGATACGGATCTCCTCCTGCTCCTCGTCGCAGGCCTCCTCAGGCGGTTCATAGAGCACGGCGGCGGCGACGCCGCTGTCAATGGCCGCCTGCACGTCCCCTTCATGTTTGGAGAGGAAGAGGTCGACATCAAAGGCCTCAAGATAGGTGGCGAGCGAATCGCCCCGGGTGAAAGCGGCCCGGGTGATGTCGAGCCCGTAGTGCTCGATGGAGTTGAAAGCCCGCAGTCCGGTGTCGGGGGAGTTCTTCGACATGACCACGACCTCGACCAGGCGGCGCCCGGGGATGAGTCGGTTGAGGTTGAGCAAGGACCTGATCAGCGGGAAAGCGGTGCCTGGCGCCAGGGGTATGTTTTCATGCTCGCGCTGATAGCGGGCGTAAGCCTCTTCATGCTGGGTTTCGAAAATCTCGTTTTCCCGCTCCATGTCGAAAAGGGCGCGGGAGGAGATGCCGATGACCAGTTTGTCGTTCATTTGATAGGAGGGCATCCGAAGCGTTGCCTCATGGTTGGCGACAGAGTGTCATTGCAGAGGCCGGCCGACGGGCGACAATTCCCGCCAGAGAACCTCCCTTCCGGGAAGGCTCCATCCCCTCCTCGTGCAGCAGAATCTCCCAGCCGGCAAAAATTTCCAGAAGCTCTCCAGGGCGCATGACGAAATCCGGGTTGTCCGGTCCGCCGGGAAAAGAGCCGGCGCGGCTGAAGGTCCGCAGCACCGCAAGCCCTCCCGGCCGCACGGCCGCCCGCAGCTGCGGCAGCAGCGGCCGATGCAGGTAGAAGAACTCGAGCACCAGATCATAGGCGTCGGCGGGAAGCTGCGGCGAGGCTTCCAGATCGACGCGGCGGGTATCCATCGGCAGGTTGCGACGGGCAGCCTCGGCGGCGAGTTGCGCCAGCGCTTCTTCGGAGACGTCGATCGCGGTCACGGTTAGCCCCTGCTCGGCCAGATACAGGGCGTTGCGCCCCCGGCCGCAGGCGATGTCGAGAGCCCTGCCGCCGGGCAGCCATGGCCGGACCCTGAGCAGCCAGGGGTCCGGCACCCAGGAGTCATCGGCTTTCTCCCGCCAGCGGCTGTTCCAGGTGGTCCGGGGATCGTCCATGGGTGCCTTTAAGGGTTGGAGTGGAGTGTTGCCGGTGCGCTAAAAGAAACTCAGCAGCATTTTGCTGCCCATGACGATGAGCAAGAGGGCGAAGATTTTTTTCAGCTGGCTCACCGGCAGGCTGTGCGCCAGCCTGGCGCCGATGGGGGCGGTGAAGATGCTGGCCAGGGCAACGCCGGCGAGGGCGGGCAGATAGACGAAGCCGAGGCTCCCGTCCGGCAAGGATGCCGCCGCCAGGCCGTTGATCACGTAGCCGACCGCTCCGGCGACGGCAATGGGGAAGCCGATGGCGGCCGAAGTGCCGACGGCGTTGTGCATCGGCAGATTGCACCAGGTGAGGAAGGGAACGGACAGGCTGCCGCCGCCGATCCCCACCAGACTGGAGACGCCGCCGATGACATTGCCGACGCCGAACATGCCGCCGCTTCCCGGCAGGGTGCGCGACGGTTTCGGTCGGATATTGAGGAGCATCTGCAGGGCCACGTAATAGAGAAAGAGGATGAAAAAGCCCTTGAGAAAATTCGTGGTCAACTGCGCCGCCACCCAGGAGCCGAAGAGGGTCCCGGTCAATATGCCGACCGAGATGGTTCTGACCACCTGCCAGTTGACGGCGCCCCGCGCGTGGTGGGCGCGGAAGCTGGACACCGAGGTGAACATGATGCTGGCCAGGGAGGTGCCGAGGGCGAGGTGGAGAATGTAGGTGTCCGGCAGGTGCTGGGCAGT
>DASPGW010000236.1 GCA_035620395.1 Desulfuromonadales bacterium
TAGAAAATTCCCAGGGCGAAGGCGCTCCAGGCGAGTCCGTAGCGGGTTTCGGCAACCAGCATCCCCTGCAGGGTAAAGGCGATCAGCGGGGTGCCGAAGACCAGCGTTGCGTCGATATAGCCGCGCAGGTCGGGCGCTTGGCGCAGGGCGAAGAGGAGGGCGACCGCCACGTAAAGGAAGAAAAAGAGGACGAGGAACGGCTCGGTCGTGGCGAAATAGGCCGGTTGGTAGTAGTTGAAACCCCAGAAGCTGCCGATGACGAAGGTGAAAAGAAAGCCGACCAGATTGAGCAGCCGCCAGGCCTGCTGCCAGGCGATGGCGAGAATGGCGACGTTGAGCAGCAGGTAGTAGGAAAAAAGCATGACATGGTTGCCGCTGCCGGTCGAGGCGAGGAGCGGGGCGAGAAAGCCGCCGGTGACGGCAAGCACCGCCAGGGACTGCGAGAGCTGACGCACGGCGAGGGCCGCCGAGATGGCCGCCATGGCGGTGAGTACGGCCAGGGTCGGCAGGGGCGAGAGAAGGCCGTAGAGGCGGAAAGCGGCGAAGACCGTCAGGTAGAGGATGCCGAGACCGCCCCCCTGCAGGGCGAGGGCGTAGCCCCGGCGCCGGAAGCGCAGCCGCCAGCCGGTGATCAGCAGAGCGAGCCCGCCGAGGCCGGCGGCGGCGAGACGCACTTCGACAGAGAGCCGTTGGTGTTCGACGGCATATTTGAGCAGAAAGGCGACGCCGAAGAAGAGGAGGATAACCCCGATCTTTACCAGCAGGTTGCCGCCGGCGAAAAAGTCCCGGACGGCCGAGAGGATGGTCTCGCCCCCCGTCGGTCGTGTTTGGCCCAACTCTTCCTCAAAGACGAAGCTCTCCTCTTCGATGGCGGGCTCCGGCGCGCGAGCGGACCGGAGCGGTTCCTTCACACCTCCCGCTTCCGCTACCGGTTGTACCGCCTGTGGCCGTGCTTCGGGTCGGCAAGGGGGCGAGATCGCCTCCGCTTTCAGCCGCTCCACGTTCTGCTCCAAGTGTGTCAGACGCTCCCTCAGGGAGAGGATCTGGCCGAGGAGCAGGCCGATCCCGCCGCCGAGCAGGGCCCCTTCGAAGCCGTAGCCGCTGCCACCGATGAAAGCGCCGAGCAGGATGAAGACAAAGCTCATCGCTCGGCTCCCCAGCTGCTTTGGCCCAACAAAAAGCCGCTCTCCGGCAGAGCGCCGGAGGCGGCATCGGATACTTGCCGAGCGAGGTGCGGCGGACGTTCCCCCATCATGTCCTCCAGGAAAAGGCCCGGTCCCTAACCTGAGACCGGGCCCTTCATGTCGTATGCGGAAGGCCCTTACAGGCTTTTGAACGAGCGGCGGGCCGCCTCGATGGTCCGGTCGAGGTCGTCCCTGGAGTGGGCGGCGCTCATGAAGCCGGCCTCGAACTGGGACGGGGCGAGGTTGACCCCTTCCTCGAGCATGGCGCGGAAGAACTTGCCGAAGGCGGCGGTGTCGCTCTTCAGCGCGTCGGCAAAGGAGTAGACCGGCCCCTCGGTAAAGAAGGTGCAGAACATGCCGCCGACCCGCTGCCAGCAGGTTTTGAACGGCGCTTCCTTGGCCGCTTCGAGCAGCCCCTTCTCGAGGTAGGCGCTCTTCTCTTCGATGATGTCGTAAAAACCCTCCTGCTTGAGCAGGTTGAGGGTGGCGATGCCGGCGCTCATCGCCAGCGGGTTGCCGGAGAGCGTGCCGGCCTGGTAGACGCCACCGACCGGGGAAAGCTTTTCCATCAGCTCCCGTTTGCCGCCGAAGGCGCCGACCGGCAGGCCGCCGCCGATGATCTTGCCGAGGCAGACCAGGTCGCCGCGCACGCCGAAGCGCTCCTGCGCCCCGCCGAAGGCGACGCGGAAGCCGGTCATCACCTCGTCGATGATGAGCACGATCCCCTCGGCGTCGCAGAGCGCGCGCAGCCCCTCGAGGAAGCCGGGGCGGGGGGCGACGCACCCCATGTTGCCGGCGATCGGCTCGAGGATGATGCAGGCGATCTCCCCCTTGTTGGCGGCGGCCAGCGCCTTGACCTCCTCCAGGTCGTTGTAGGTGGCAGTGAGAGTGTACTTGGCGAAGTCGGCCGGCACGCCGGGGGAGGTCGGGACGCCGAAGGTGGCGGCGCCGCTCCCGGCTTTGACCAGCAGCGAGTCGGCGTGGCCGTGATAGCAGCCGTCGAACTTGAGGATCTTGTCACGGCCGGTGCAGCCGCGGGCAAGGCGGATGGCGCTCATCGTCGCCTCGGTCCCCGAGGAGACCATGCGCACCATCTCGACATTGGGGTAGGCATCGCGGACCATCTCGGCGAGAACGATCTCCTTCTCCGTCGGGGCGCCGAAAGAGGCGCCGCTTTTCGCCGCCTGCACAATCGCCTCGACCACCTTGGGATGGCAGTGGCCAAGGATCATCGGTCCCCAGGATCCGACGTAGTCGATGTAACCGTTGCCGTCGACGTCGTAGATGCGTGACCCTTCGGCGCGATCGATGAAAATCGGGTCGCAGCCGACCGATTTGAAGGCGCGGACCGGGCTGTTGACGCCGCCGGGGATGATTTGCTTGGCTTCGGCGAAGAGCGCCGCCGATTTCTCGTGCTTCATGTTGCCCCCTTGATGATCTGGTTGAGTTAATGATAGAAGCAGGCGCTGGCGCGGCGGGATTTCCCGGCCGTCGGCGGCGTCCCGGAGAGAGATGATTCTGCTTCCGCGAGGGGAGAGGTGTAAGAAGTGAGGAGAAACAGGTCAGGGTCCCGATTTTGACTGGGGAATTGTGCCTCAAACCTCACGGCTAACTCCTTGGCCGTCCTCTGCAAGGTCGCCTAAAATTCGGCAGTGAAAAAATCCGACTCACGGCCCGGGAATAATATAATATCTTCGCGCCTACGGCCAGAAAAAACCGGCGCTCGGCGACGAGGCTTTGGACGGCCGGGAGAAATTGCAGCGAAAGGGGTGGCGCCGGAGTTGAAATGCGGGTAGAATGAGCCGGTTGCGGCTTTCGGAGGTGGCCGATTTCTTGCAATTGGGGGTTCCCGACGGTGCAGGGAGTTCGTGAAACACTGTTTTTCCGATCCTGTTTCGGCCTGAAATTTTAGAATTAAAATGACCCCTTCTGATGAAGATAAAATTGTTTGACAGGGGGTCAAGATATGTTTTATAAGCTCCGGTCAGACCAATTTTTCCCAAGGAAGACCTATGGCCGAATTGCTGCTGATCCTGGTTGGCGCCGTTTTCGTCAACAACTTCGTTCTCGCCCGGTTCCTCGGCATCTGCCCCTTCCTCGGCGTC
>DASPGW010000237.1 GCA_035620395.1 Desulfuromonadales bacterium
GGCGAACTGCTCCGCCGACATCCCGGACCCTCCTCCCCGGTGCACCGGGAAGAAAGGGTGGGCGCGGATGCGAAGATCTGCTATCCTGCGCGAAAGAGTTACCCAGGCCCCGGATGATGCGATGATTCCAGCTGCTGTCCCCCCGATCCCTGGCCGTGCATTCCTGCCGGCAGGGGCCGTTTTCCTCCTTTTTTCGCTGGTGCCGCTGGGCCTCCTGGCTTCGGGCCCGGTGCCGCTCGCAGGGGCGACGGTCGCGCGTCTTCTCGTCCCTCTTTTCGCCCTGATTTTCATCGCCGCTCTCTCGATCGCCTGCGCCGTCTTCACCCTGTACCAGGAACCGTTCTGCATCCGCTTTCCCGGCTTGCGGCGACTCCTCGTTCTCGGCTCCCTCGCCCTGGCGGCCGGCCTCGTTCTGCTCCTCCGCCATTCGGATGGCTACCGGGAGGTGCTTTTTGTCCTGGCTTCGGCCAACCTGGTCGTCTTTGCCTTGCTCCTGGGCAACTTCCTGGTCGCCGGCCTCAACAGGCCATCGGAGCTCGTCCCGGTGTGCATCGTGATGTCGGCGGCGGACCTGCTGAGCGTTTTCGCCGGCCCCAGCAGGCAGATGATCGAAGGGATAGACGTCTTTTATCGTGATGGACGGGTGGGAACCGTCCCCTGGTCCGATTTTCTGCTGGTCAAAATCGCCGTGCCCGGCGTCGACCACCTTTTGCCGGTTTTCGGCGTCGCCGACGTGATCATGCTGGCCTTCCTGATTGCCGCGGCCCATAAATTCCGGATCGACGACAATCTGCTGGGGCGCGGGCTTGGCGAAATGGGGGATTGCCGCTGCTTCTCCCTCTGGTTCCCGGCGGCGGCGGCCGGGCTGGCTTTTGCCCTGCTGGCGGCCCATGGCCTCGGCATGTTTCTTCCGGCGCTGCCGGTGATCGCCCTCTTCTTTCTCGGTTACACCCTGCCGCGCCACCCGAAGATGCGCCTGCTCCAGAGGACCGAATGGACGGTGGTTCTCATCAGCATCGCGCTCCTTTCCGGCTGGGCGATTGCGGGCCTGGCCGGATGACCGGAACCGGGCCTCGCGTCCGTTGCCTGGCGCCTTTTATTACGCCATTCGCCGCCGCAACGGCGATCACCACACCCGATAGGCCCCCGTCCCCATCCGTGTCCTGATCAGCGCCCAGACGGTGTTCTCCGAGACCGGAATGAGCCGGACGATTTCCCCCTCCACCCAGCGCCGCCGCTTCCCCGCGCTGTCCAACACGTCGATCCAGCCGCGCTGTCCGACATAATATCCGTCCACTTCCCTGACCGGCATCTTCCCTCCTGCTGCTTCCCGTTAACTGTATACCCGCAGGGCGGGACTGGCAAAACCGTCGGTTCGTGTACCGGCGGTGGTAAAATGAAGAGAACCCTCCGTGAAAGGAGCAGAACCATGACTCCGACCAAATCCCCCCGTGACGAGAGCGGGAGGGCGGCCTTCGGACCCATCGACCCCGGCGTCACCATCGGACACGTCCACCTCAAGGTTGCAGACCTGCCCCGGGCGCTCGACTTCTACTGCGGCGTGCTCGGGTTCGAGTTGACCCAGCGTCTGGGGAGCGAGGCCGCCTTCGTTTCGGCAGGCGGCTACCATCATCACCTCGGTCTCAACACCTGGGAGAGCCGTGGCGGTTCCCCGCCCCCTTCCGGAACGACGGGGCTCTACCATGTCGCCATCCGCTACCCGACCCGCGCCGCCCTGGCCGACGCCCTGCGCCGTCTGGAGACCGCCCGGATCCCCCTCGAAGGCGCCGCCGACCATGGAGTCAGCGAGGCCCTCTACCTGCGCGACCCGGACGGCAACGGCCTGGAGCTGTACTGGGACCGACCGCAGGAGAGCTGGCCGCGCACGGCGGACGGCCGGATGGCGATGGGTACCGAACGCCTCGACCTGGAAGGACTGCGCCGCCAGGTGCCGGCATCATGAGCTTGTGGCCGGAATTTCTGTGCCACTTTGCTTAATGCCCCCGCCATACGCGTGAAGGCGAGCCCTCCGGCCCGCCTTCGCTCGTTTCCAGATATGTCCGGAAGGGTGTTTACGCCATTTCGAGCAGCGCCTTGACCGTCTTCTCGATCCCCTCGGCCGCTTCGCTGATGCGGCCGGCCAGCATGTAGGCCGGGGTGGAGACGAGCTTGTTCTTCTTGTCGACGACGAATTCATGCACCGGACAGGCGACGTGGACGCTCCCCATCTTCTCCAGCGCCTGGGCCGTCCCCGCATCGGTGCCGATGGTCAACTGGTGGGCCAGCTTCTCGTTGCCGAGCACCCGGGAAACCAGGGCCGGGGCGATGCAGACGGCGGCCAGCGGTTTTTGTGCCTGGACCACCTCCCGCACCAGGCGGGCCACTTCGGGGTGGGCACTGCATTCGGCCCCCTTGACGGCGAAGTCGCAGAGGTTCTTGGCGGCGCCGAAGCCGCCGGGGAAGATCAGGGCGTCGACATCGCCGGCCTTGACCTCCTTGATGTTTCTGATCTTGCCGCGGGCGATGCGGGCCGATTCGACCAGCACGTTGCGTTTCTCGCCGCCGGCGACCTCGCCGGTGAGGTGATTGACCACATGCATCTGCTCCATGTCGGGAGCCATGCAGACCGCCTCGGCGCCGGCCCGGTCGATGGCCAGCAGGGTGATGACCGCCTCGTGGATTTCGCTGCCGTCATAGACGCCGCAGCCGGAAAGGACAACGCCGATCTTCTTCTTCGCCATGGTTTTGTCTCCTTGTGGGGAATCAATAAAAAAGAGCCTCACGCCCGTTCGCTGGCGCGAACTCAAGACGCAAAGGAAAACATGTTCCCGGTTCCCTTTGCGTTCTTGGCGCCTTGCGCGAGACGGATGCTTTGCTTTTATCGTCAGTGAAGACTAGAAAAAAAGCTCCAGATGTCAAGTCGGCTAGCCGCCGCGCGAGAAGAGCACCGCCACGGCCCGCGGCCGCACTTCCCCCCTGACCACGTAGCCGTGCGGTTCGGAGGAGTCGTAGTAGACCGAGTCGCCGGGGCCGATGGTCATCACCTTCTCGCCGTAATGCAGCTCCAGTTCCCCCTCGAGCAGAAAGAGGAACTCCTCCCCCTCATGACTGACCTGCAACTCCTCGCTCCACTGGCGGGCTTCGAATTCGACCAGGAAAGGCTCCAGGTTGCGGTGCTTCTTGCCGTAGGCGAGGGAATGATAGGTGTAGGGCGGCAGGGCGCCTTCCAGGTTCGGCCGCCGGGGGAGCCGGCGGCTTTCGCCGGCCCGGACCAGGATGCACTTTTCGCTGCTCCCTTCTTCCTGAAAGAAGGTCTGCAACTGCACCTTGAATGCCTTGGCGATGCGCAGCAGGGTGGAGAGGGGCGGGATGACCTGCTCGTTTTCGATCTGCGAAAGGAGCGGCTTGGACAGGCCGGTCGCTTCGGCAAGATCCTGCAGGGTCAGCCGCCGCTCCTGGCGCAGGCGGCGGATCTTGAGGCCGATCTGCAGTTCCTTGACTTCTTCCCGGAAGGTGTCCATCGATTTGTTACCTCACTGTTTTTACAGGCGTTTCTACCCCGACGGAGTGGGCAAGTCAAGGTTTTTGTGGCGGCCCGCCGGTCGGCTGATTCTCAGGCTTGGATTTTGCCGGTCCCTTGTGCTATTCTGCCGTATACGTTTTTGTGATCATTTTCTGTATGGGCAGGAGAGAGCATTTGGAACAGTTTGCAAAGGTCAGGGGTGTCCTCTTCGACCTCGACGGAACCTTGCTTCAGGTCGAGATGCGCGAGTTCATCCCCGCCTATATCGAAGGGCTGGCGAAGCATTTTCCCGACGTGTCCGACCCCGCAGCCTTTGGCCGGGCGATCAGGGATTCGATCCGCGCCCTGCTGGCCAGCGAGGAAGGGGTGTTCAATAACGAGCAGTTCTTTCTCGCTACCCTTGGCCGCCAGCTCGGACTCGACGCGGCCCTTTGCGGCGAACGCCTGGCGCGCTATTGCGCCAACGGCATGGCCGGCCTCGAGACGCTCGTTCGCCCGCTGGCGCTCGCCCGCGACATCCTGGCGCGCTGTTTCGAGCGCGGCCTCAAGGTTGTCGTCGCCACCAACCCGGTCTTTCCCCGGCCGCTGGTCGAAGCCCGCCTGCGCTGGGCGGGAATCGCCGATTTCCCCTTCGACTACGTCACCACCTTCGACAACAGCCGCTACTGCAAGCCCCATCCCGGTTACTTCCGCGACGTCCTCGGCCAGCTCGGCCTGGCGCCGGAAGAGTGCGTCATGATCGGCAACGATACCGAGCACGACCTGGGCGCCCGTTCGGCCGGCATCCCCACATTTCTCGTCGACACCTGGCTGCTCGACCGGGCGAAGGGGCGCTACGAGACCGACTTCCGCGGCGGGCACCTGGATCTGTTCCGGTTCCTCGGCCAGTTGGGCGCTGCCGCCTAGATCTCCTTTTCCCTCCTTTCCCGAGAACCGACAGGCGACCCTCGCGGGCCGCCTTTTTTGTCGACCTTCCGCAAGCGGGGAGAGGGAAATCCTCCCGTGAAACTCAGTGGGCCAGGGAGTCGAGGAACAGAACGGCTGAAAGGATCAATGTCGCCAGGGTAGTCAGGTAGCCGTAGTAGGGGAAGCCCACCCTGCCATATCTTGAACGGGTCAGTGTCTTGTAGTTGTTGAGGTTTTTCAGGACATACCAGCGCAGATCGAAAAAACTGAGCCCCTTTTTTTCTGCCGCGAGCTCGCGCAGGATCATGAGGGTGAAGGCGAAGTTGGTGATGCCGGACAGCAGAAAAAGGATGCCGAAAAAAAGGGTCAAGGGGCCTCACACTGTTTGCGAGCGAACACTCCAGTTGCTGAGGGCCTTATAACATCCGGCATGCAGCCTTGGCAAACGATTTCCCACTCCTGCAAACGCAACTCCAGGGGCGTAATAATTGACATAACCTCTTTTTTTCGCTACTCTTCCAACGCCCCGAAGCCCCAAGAGAGAGAGCCATGCATCGCATCCTGCGCCCTGTTCTTCATGTCCTTCTGTTGACCGCACTGCTCCTGCCGCTGACTGGCTGCGAAAGGGAGCAGGAAGCGCACATCCAGACCTCGGTGCGCAGCGACAAGGTCAAACCGCCGGTGGAGGAACCGGCGCCGGAGCTGATTTCCACCCAGGAGGCGTTTATCGAGGTTTCCGAGAAGGTGACGCCGGCGGTGGTCAACATCAGCGCCGCACGCATGGCTGCGGTCCGCGACCTCGGCCCCCTTTTCGAGGATTTCTTCGGCGATCTCTTTCGTCAGCATCCTCCCCTCCAGCGCAAGGAGCAGAGCCTTGGTTCGGGCTTCATCCTCAGTGCGGACGGCTACATCCTGACCAACGACCATGTCGTCAAGGGGGCCGCGGAGATCAAGGTCAAACTCTCGGACCAGCGCATCTACGACGGCAAGGTGGTGGGGAGCGACCCGCGTACCGATGTCGCCGTGATCAAGATCGAGGCGCAGGAGAAGCTGCCCACCGTGGTGCTCGGCGACTCCGACACCCTCAAGGTGGGACAGTGGGCGCTGGCCATCGGCAACCCCTTCGGCCTCGACCGCACCCTGACCGTCGGGGTCATCTCCGCCACCGGCCGGGCCAATGTCGGCATCGAGGACTACGAGGATTTCATCCAGACCGATGCCTCGATCAACCCCGGAAACTCGGGCGGGCCGCTGCTCAACATTTATGGCGAGGTGATGGGGATCAATACCGCCATCGTCGCTTCCGGCCAGGGCATCGGCTTTGCCATCCCGATCAACCTGGCCCGGCTGATCGCCGATCAGCTGATCGAAAAGGGCGAAGTCACCCGTGGCTGGCTGGGCGTGAGCATCCAGCCGCTGACGCCGGAGCTGGCCGAATCGTTCGGCCTCGACAATGTCTCCGGAGCGCTGGTCAACCAGGTGCTCGCCGGCTCTCCCGCCGAAAAGGCCGGGGTGAAACGCGGCGACGTGCTGCTCACCTACGACGGAAAACCCGTTCGCGGGGTGCGCGAGCTGCAGCTGCTGGTGGCGAGCACGCCAGCCGGCAGCAAGGTCGAGCTGGTGCTGCTGCGCCAGGGCAAGCGCCTGGCTCTGCCGGTGACCATTGTCGCCCAGCAGCCGCCGGCGGCTGCCGCGGCGGCTCCGAGCCAGGAGCAGGGGAAGCGGCAGGGGCTCGGACTGACCGTGGTGCCGGCCGCCGGGGGGGCGGGGGTGCAGGTGGAGACGGTCGACCCCGATTCAGCCGCCGCTGCCGCCGGCGTGCGTCCCGGCGATGTCATCCTGGCGATCAACCAGCAGGAAGTGAACGATCTCGCTGCCTTCCGGCAGGCGGCCGAGAAAGCTGGAAGGCAAAGGAACGTAGTCCTGCTTGTCCGCCGCGGGGAGACCACGCTCTATCTGGCGTTCCCCGTGCGCTGAGGGCGCCGGCACCGGCTCGGCCATTACTGAAAACACAGACGGACATTATTTCCAGTTTACAGGGAGGAACCATGGCCAGGCTGGTGGATAATCCAGACCTTGCTTTCCGGCTGGCGCGGGCAATCGTCTCGGACATTGCCCTCTACAACCAGGAGAAGGTGAAGGAAGGGATCAAGAACGACAGCATCTTCGATGTGCTGGCCGACGAACTGCGGGAAGGGCGGGAGCACTTCAATACCAGGGTGTCGCCCGAGCTCGCCAACCGTGACCATCTCTATGATCGCGCCATCGTCGACGTGATGATCAAACAGGCCGGCAAGATCGAGAGTTCCATCTGGTAGATGGAGGAAATCCGCCGATTCACTTTTGAACCGGGCCGCTCTGCCGAGCGGCTCGACCGTTTTCTCGCCGACAGTCTGCCGGAGCTGACCCGCTCACAGGTCAAGAAGCTGATCGATGACGGCCGGGTGCTGCTGCGCGGGTCCCCCGCCAAGGCGGGCGAAAAGCTGAAAGGAGGGGAGGCTCTGGCCGTCACGCTGCCGGAGGCGGTCCCCGCCGAGGCCCTCCCCGAGGAGATTCCCCTCCGTATCCTCTACGAGGATCGACACCTGGTGGTCATCGACAAGCCGGCCGGCATGGTCGTCCATCCCGCCCCCGGCCACCAGGGGGGGACCCTGGTGAACGCGCTGCTGCACCACTGCCGGGACCTCGCCGGCATTGGCGGCGAGTTGCGCCCCGGCATCGTTCATCGCCTCGACAAGGATACCTCCGGGGTCATGGTGGCGGCCAAGGACGACGCGGCGCTGGGCGCCCTGGCCCGGCAGTTCAAGGCGCACAGCATCAACCGGCGCTACCTCGCTCTGGTGCACGGTCTGCTGCCGGCCGACCGGGGGACGGTCGACAGGCCGATCGGCCGGCATACCACCGAGCGCAAGAAAATGAGCGGCAAGACCCGATCCGGCCGGCGCGCGGTCACCCACTGGCGGGTGCTGCGCCGCTTCGAACAGGAGCGGCTGACCCTGGTGGAACTGACCCTGGAGACCGGCCGCACGCACCAGATCCGCGTGCACTTCTCGGAGATGAGCCATCCCGTCGTCGGCGATCCGGTCTACGGCTCCAGCGGCCGTACCCAGGCCCTGACCGATCCGGCCCTGCGCCAGCGGCTGCTCTCGCTGCACCGCCAGGCGCTGCATGCCCGGGTCCTCGGCTTCATCCACCCGGCCACCGGCACCTACATGGAATTCGAGAGTCCGGTGCCGGAAGACCTGCGGGCGATTCTCGATTATCTTGAAACCAAATATCGGCTAAAGGCTGATGGCTAAAGGCTAAGGGGTTTTCCCTTTTGCCTCGGGCCTTTTGCCTGGCGCCCGAACACGGAGTGTTCCATGAAACTCGCACGTCAAGGCAAGATCAACTACCTGCAGCCCGCCTGGGCTCAGGAGGGCACCGTCCAGGCCGGCTTCACCACCCGAAACGGCGGCGTCAGCCGGCCCCCCTATAATTCCCTCAACCTCGGCTACAATACCGATGACCCGCGGCACAACGTGGAGGCGAACCGCTCTACCCTGGCCCGCGCCTTCGACATCGACCCGCGCCTTCTGCTGACCGTGCAGCAAGTGCACGGCACCGATATCCTGCTGATCGACGAGCCCAACCCCGATCTTTCCCACTTCCTCGGTGTCGAGTGCGATGCCGTCATCACCGACCGGCCCGGCATCATGATCGGCATCCTGGTGGCGGACTGTTTTCCGGTCCTGCTCTTCGACCCTGCCCGCAGAGTCGCAGCCTCCGTCCATGTCGGCTGGCGGGGAGCGGCGGCGGGACTTCTCGGGAAGACGGTAAAGGCGATGCAGAACAGCTTCGGCTGCCGGCCGGAGCAGATTGCCGCGGCGGTCGGCCCCGGCATCGGCGCGCATCATTACGAAGTCGACCGGCCGGTGCGCGATGCGTTCCGCATCGGCGCCGGCGATTGGGAAAAGATCGCCGCTGAAGTGGCGCTCGGCAAGTGGCATCTCGATCTCAAGCGCAGCTGCCAACTGCAGCTGGAGACGGCCGGCCTCGATCCGGCCCGTATCGAGGTAGCGGCCGAATGCACCTGCTGCCACAAGGAGCTGTTCTTCTCCTACCGTCGGGACAGCGGCAAAACCGGGCGGCAGATCGGCTTCATCAAGATGGGCGCATGAGCGGCAAGTCGACCCGGCTGACCGGCGGCACCGGCTGGGGGATCACCCGGGAATGCCCCGGCTGCGGTCGCCCGCAAACCGCCTGCAACTGCCCGGCGACCGCTGCCGTCGCGCTGCCGCCCGCAAAACAGCTCGCCCGTCTGCGCTTGGAGAGACGCTGCGGCAAGTCGGTTACGGTGGTGGCCGGGCTGGTGCTGTCCGAAGCCGAGCTGAAAGGCTTGCTCAAGGAGCTCAAGGCCCGTTGCGGCGCCGGCGGAACAGCCAAGGATGGCGATCTCGAAATTCAGGGGGACCAGCGCGAGAGCGTGCGGGACTTCCTGACCGCGAAGGGTTTCCGCTGCAAGGGGGGGTGAGGAGTGTTCTGCTCAATCGTGGCAGCTGCTTGCCGCTGCCGAGCAATGTTGTCAGCCTGGAGCCGGGGAGGTCGGGGCTCCGCATTTTCATGCCGCCGGCCGGCCTGGCGTGAGAATTTTGTGAGACCCTGCATAGTATACCTGTCAGCGAACAAAGGTGTTCGGGGCTCCAGGGGGCATGCATCGAATTGTCGGGTGGGGGAGCCGAAGGACCTTTTTTACCTTTACCAGCAGTACATCAACTCTCACGACAAGAGCAAAACCAGGGCAACCTGGCGACGCAGAGTCACGGGCCCGCCGACGCAGCAGCGAAAGCGGGCAGCCGAGCCGCCGAAGAGAGTCTTGATATCCTGGGAGACTGGCAGGATGAAATTATTTCCGCCCGGTTAAGGATATTAACGCCCGTCTGCGCTCGGCAGGCGGGCGTTTTCATTTTAATGCAGCGGGGGGTTCTGGATGGCGGCCCAGGGCATGGTTCGATTCGGCAGGAACGGAATGGCGGGCGTGGCGCTGCTTTTCGCCTTGTTGCCGGCAAATGCCACGGCGGCAGCCGAGCGGGCGGAAGCCCGGGTGCAACTGGCCTCTCTCGGCAGTGAACTGCCGGAGTTGACGCTGCCCGAGCTGATGGACCTGGAGGTCACCTCGGCCGCCGGCAAGGAGCAGAAACTTGCGGAGACCGCCGCCGCCATCTTCGTCATCACCCGGGAGGATATTCGCCGCTCGGGGGTGACCAGTATTCCGGAGGCTCTGCGGATGGTGCCGGGGCTGACGGTGGCGCGGATCGACGCCAACAAGTGGGCGATCAGCTCCCGCAGTTTCAACAGCCGTTATGCCAACAAGCTTCTGGTGCTGATGGATGGCCGCAGCGTCATCAACACCATCTTCCCGTCGACGTTCTGGGACGTTCAGGATACCCTGCTCGAGGATATCGACCGTATCGAGGTGATCCGCGGGCCGGGAGCGACCCTCTGGGGGGCCAATGCCGTCAACGGCGTCATCAACATCATCACCCGGGATGCCCGTCTGACTCAAGGGACGCTGGTTACGGCCGGTGGCGGCAGCGAAGAGCGCCTTTTCGGCGGACTGCGCTACGGGGGGCAACTCGGTCCGCAGTCCTTCTGGCGAGGCTATGCCAAATATTTCCGGCGGGACGATGCGCACGGGATCGCCGGTCGGGATGCCGCGGACGGCTGGGAAGCGGTCCGCGGCGGTTTCCGTCTCGACTGGCTGCCGAGGACGGGGGAGTCGCTGACTCTGCAGGGGGATGCCTATACCGGCAGTGCCGGAGTGGCGGGCACCCGTTTCGATCCTGCCTCCGCTCTCCCCCGCGTGGTTGAAGATGAGACGCAGATCGCCGGCGCCAACCTGCTGTCCCGCTGGGAACATGTCGCCCGCCGGGGCGATAAGACTTCCTTGCAGCTATTCTACGACTTGACCCGGCGCCAGGATTTTTCCTTCGACGAAGAACGGCATGCGGTCGACTTCAGGCTGCAAAACGGGTTGAAGCTGGGTCGCCGGCACGAGCTCGTCTGGGGCGGCGGCTTCAACTATGCGCTGAGCCAATTCGAGAGCACCCCGACCGTATCGCTCCGATCGCGCCGTACCGAACACCTCTACAATCTGTTTATCCAGGACGAGATCACCCTCCTCCCCGACCGGCTGACCCTGACGATAGGCGCCAGGCTTGAGCATAACAGCTATACCGGCTACGAATTCCAGCCGAATGTCAGGCTGCTCGGGATGCCCGACGAACACCATTCCCTCTGGGGCGCGATGTCCAGGGTGGCCCGCACCCCGTCGCGCTTCGATCGTGAAATTCGCGTGCTCACACCGTTCTCCACCGGGCCGCCGCCAGTTGTCGCCATCGTCTCGGGCAGCCGGGACTTCGACGCGGAAAAAGTGACGGCCTTCGAGCTGGGGTACCGGTATCATCCGGAGGTGCCCCTCGGTTTCGACGCAGCGCTCTTCTACAATTTCTACGACCGGTTGCGCAGCTTCGATCTCGGCGTTCCTTTTCCAGAAGCGTCGCCGCCTCCCCCTCACTTCGTGCTGCCGGCAAGCCTCGGCAACAGGCTGGAGGGGGAGGCTTACGGCCTGGAGCTGGCCGCGGAATGGCAAGCGCTGAAACAGCTGAAGCTGAGCGCCGCCTATACCTGGCTGCAGCTTTCCATCCGGCACCGCGACCGGGGGGACGATCCCTTTGCCCGGATCGAGGAAGAGAAGAGCCCCAGCCACCAGGGGTCGCTGCGCGCCAGGATCGATCTGCCCGCCCATCTCGAACTCGACCTGTGGTTGCGCTACGTCGACCGGTTGCGCCGCGATGATATTCCGAGCTATCTTGAACTCGATACCCGGCTCGGCTGGAAGCTCCGCCCGAACCTGGAGGTCGCTTTTGTCGGGCAGAACCTTCTCGACAGCCACCATCCCGAGTTCCCCCGGGAAACGCTCTTCAATGTTCTACCGACCGAAGTGCAACGCGGCGTTTACGCCAAGATGACCTGGCTACACTGATCAACGAGAGGCATAGCATTGCGCATGTTTGGGCGCACCACGAAAATTCTTGCGGTCGTCCTGCTCGTCGGCATTGTCGCTACGGAATCTCTCGCTCTGGAAGTGACTTACCAGTACCGGGAATCCCAGGTCAAAACAGCCTTTCTGTTCAATTTCACCAAGTTCATAACCTGGCCGGAGACGGCCTTCGGCGATAGCCGTTCCCCTCTGGTTCTTGCCGTGTTCGACCCGGAACTTTATACAGTTGCCAGCGAATCGCTAGCCGGCCGCCAGGTTGGGGGGCGAGGGCTGGAGGTGCGCAAGGTTGCCGCCATCGATGAGGCACTCGACTCCCACCTCCTGTTCATCGGCGCCGCCGAGGCGTCCCGCCTGGACGAACTCCTGGCGGTGGTGGCGGAGCGGCCGATTCTGACGGTTAGCGACATCGATGGCTTTGCCGCCCGGGGAGGAATGGTCGAGCTGTTCCAGGAAGAACGCAAACTCCGCTTCGGCGTAAAACTGGCAGCCGTCCGGAAGGCCGGCCTGAACATCAGTTCCGAAGTATTGCACCTGGCGTCGTTCGTCCTGGCTGCCAACGGAGGTGAAAAGCGATGACTCGGGGTTTCGGCAAGCTGTCCATCCGGGCCAAGCTGGTCGTTCTCATGATGGCCATCAGCTGCGCCATTCTGACACTGGCCCTGACGACCATCCTGGCGATCGAAGTGCGCTCGGAGCGCGGCGAGGTCGAGGCCGAGATTGCGAGTCTGGCGAGCATCATCGGCTTCACCGGTCGGGCAGCGCTGGTCTTCGGCGATCAGGAGGCCGCAGTAAAAACCCTCGATGCCTTGAAGCTGAAGCCGGAGGTTGTCGGTGCCTGGCTGCAGAACAGCCAGGGGGAGGTCTTTGCCCGCTATCTCCGGGACGAGAAGGGGCCGTTCCCCCAGCCTTCGAACACTCCCCCGGCTCTGGACAGTCTGGGGGACCCTTTCGGGGCGAGTGCGGATGGCGGACTCAAATATCGGCTTGACGACGGTTCCCTGCTGCTTTTTCACCCGGTTACCCTCGACGACGAACAGGTCGGCGTTCTGCTCCTGCAGGCCGACCTGGGGAAACTGGATGCCCGCATCGCTGCTTTCATAACCGCGGGAGCGATCATTCTTCTCCTTTCCGTCCTGACCGCATTTGTCCTGGCCTCCTGGTTGCAACGCTTGATTTCGCGACCCATTATGGATCTTACCGGTCTCATGGCCCGGGTGACGGAGGAGCAGAATTATGGCCTGCGTCTGGAGAGTCGAAGCGGCGACGAGGTCGGTCTGCTGGTCGATGGCTTCAACGCCATGCTGACGCAGATCGAACTGCGCGACCAACAACTCGCGGAGGCAAACCGAAATCTCGAACAGCGGGTGGCCGAGCGGACGCGGAAGTTAACCGGGGCCAACGACGAACTCAACCGCCTGCTGCAGGAGTACCGGCAGGCGGAGGCGGTGCTTCGTCTTCAGGCCCAGGTCCTGGAGCAGGTTCACGATTCCGTGGTCGTTACCGATGCCGCCGGCTATGTCACCAACTGGAACAAGGGGTCCGAGCGCTACTTTGGTTTCAGTGCCGGGGAGGCGGTGGGAAGGCACCTCTCTTTCTTGTTTGAATTCAGCGAGTACGATCTGAATTTTCTGCAGCGCGAGAGCCTTTTGCCTCTTCTGCAAAAGGGGCAGCTGGAGTCTGAAGTGAAATGCCGCAAAAAGTCGGGCGAAGAATTATGGGCGCATCTTTCCCTTTCCCTGTTGCGCAACCCTTCCGGGGAGGTGGCGGGAATGGTAGGTTACTTGCTGGATGTCACCGAGCGTCGACGGGCCGAGATCGTTTTGCGGGAGAGCGAGGAAAACTACCGTTCGCTTTTCGAGAATTCGCCGATTTCCCTCTGGAAGGAGGACTTCTCCCTGCTCCCCGGCTATTTTGCCGAGCTTCGGGAAGCGGGGGTTGCCGATTTTGCCGACTACTTCGCCAGGCATCCCGATGAGGTCGCCCGTTGCGCCAGGCTGACCCGTATCCTTGATGTCAACCAGAAGACGCTCAAGCTGTTCGGTGCGGGTAGCAAGGAGGAGTTCTTCGGCGATCTGGGAAAAATATTCACCGAGAGTTCCTTCTCCGCCTTCCGTGAAATACTGGTGGCCCTGTCCGAGGGCCGCACGCTGTTCGAGACGGAAGGAATCAATCGCACCCTGACCGGCGAGGAACGGCATTTTCTCATCCGCTATTCCGTCTTGCCCAGTGCACTGAAAAGTCTCGACAGTGTGATCGTATCGCTGATCGACATCAGCGAGCGTCGGCGGGCCGAAGAAGCCCTGCGCACATTGGGCAAGGCTCTGGAGACGACCCGGGTGGGGGTCACTATCGCCAACCTGCAGGGAGAAATCATTTTTGCCAATCCGGCCGAAGCCAGCATGCACGGCTACGAAATCGGGGAGTTGCTGGGGCGGAAGGTCAATATCCTCGGTCCTCCTGAGCTGCGTTCGGAGTTCCCGGGGGCGAATGTGCAAGCCGGCGAGCGGGAAAGCCTGAACCTGCACAAGGACGGCAGCATTTTCCCCGTGCGACTGATCGGGGATCTTGTCACCGATGCCGCCGGCAACCCGCTGGCGGTCGTCACGGTCTGCGAGGACATCACCGAGCGCAAGGAGACGGAAGGGCGGCTGAAAGCTTCCATTGCCGAGAAGGACGTCCTGCTCAAGGAACTCCACCACCGGGTAAAGAATAATCTGCAGATCATCTCCAGCCTGCTCAATCTGCAGATGAAGAAAATCACCGAAGCGAAGACCCGGGCCGAACTTAACGCCACCCGCAACCGGATCCGGTCGATGGCACTGATTCACGCGAAGCTCTATCAGTCGAAAAATCTTTCGCGGATCAATTTTGCCGAGTACATCGAGGAGTTTTCCAGGCAGCTGCGCAGCCTTTACAACGTCAGCCCGAAGAAGGTGAAGCTGGTTCTCGACATCGATGAGGTTTATCTCGATGTGGACGTGGCCATTCCCTGTGGCATGATTGTCAATGAGTTGTTGACCAATGCCCTGAAATATGCCTTCCCGGATGGGCGGAGCGGGGAAATCCGGGTTGTGCTCAGGTCGGAGGCCGCAGCGACCGTGCTGTCGGTCGAGGACAACGGGGTCGGCCTGCCGCCGGAGATCGACCTGGCGGGGGTCGAGACGTTGGGCCTGCAACTGGTTCGCGGCCTCGCGCAGCAACTCAACGGGACCGTGATGGTCGAGCAAGGCGGCGGCACCCGGGTGGTCATCCGCTGCCCGGCCGCCGGTAGCGGCATGCAGCAGAGCGTGTAGCCCTCGCGGGGGACGCTGGGGGAATCGAATTCGGTCGAAAACGTGGAGGAGAAGGCGCATGAATGCTGTCAGCATCCTGGTTGTCGAAGACGAAAGCATTGTTGCCATGGACATCCGCAATTGCCTGGCCGGTCACGGCTACCGCGTGGTGGGGTGTGTCCCTTCGGGCGAAGAGGCGATTCCCAGGGTCGCTGAAAGTCGGCCCGACCTGGTGCTGATGGATATCCGCCTGCAGGGCGAGATGAACGGTATCGAAACGGCACGGCGAATCATGGAGTCGTTTCAGGTGCCGTCGCTCTTTGTGACCTCATACGTCGATCGGGAAATGCTGGCACAGGCCAAGGGGCTCAATGCCGTCGGCTACGTGCTCAAACCGTTCGAAGACCGGGAACTGGTCGTCGCCGTGGAGATGGCCCTGCATCACTGGCAGGTGGAAGCGCAACTGCGCCAGGCGCTCCAGCAGGCGACCGGCGACAAGGTGCGGACGGCAGGCCAGGCCGCCGAGACGGAGGTGCCCGTGCTGCATATCCGCACCCTGGGGCAGATGGAATTTCTGCTGGGCGATCGGGTGGTGGCCAGGGCCGAGGATTTGAGCCGCTCGCTGCGCAACCTGCTGGGCCTGCTGATGACCTCGCCGCAGATGCGGGTTTGCAAGGACGAAATTCAGCTGGCTATGTGGCCGGAAAGCCGGCCGGAGAAGGCGCGGTCGAGTTTCGACTCGCTGCTGCTGCGGCTGCGGAAGACCGTGGAAAACGTCCTGCAGCCGCATGCGATCGCCAACTATATCGTTTTACAGAGAGGCATCCTCTGCCTGAACAACTGCCGGGTCGATGCCGTCGAATTTCTGCTGGCCGCCCGGCGGGGACTGGAGTCGATGAAGAAAAAGAATCCGGCGGCGGCCAGGGCAGCGTTTGCCGAAGCCCTGCAGTGGTGGGGCGGTCCCTTTCTGCCCGGGACATCGGAAATCGAACGGCTGCACGATTTCAAGGAAAAGCTCGACCATCTTTATGTCGAGGTCGTTCTCGGCTGGAGCGAACTTCTCCTGGCCGAAGGTGATTATGAAACGGCAAGCCGGATTCTCTCTCAGGCTCTTCCCTATGATCGCACCAACGACGATCTGGTACGGGCTCTTCACCAAAGCTACCTGGCGGCGCACAACCCCGCAAAGGCCGGCGAAGTGGTCAGGCAGTACGAAGAGGCCCTCTGCCGGGCCGGCTTCAGCCCGAAGGAAATCCGGGAAATCCTGGAAAGCTTCAATCCCCGGCATTGATTCGAGGCCAGTCCCGTTCGACCCCTTCTCTGCCGCTTGGTCACCGCCAGCGGCGCTCTCCTCTTGTTAAAAATATAAGAAATTTATAAGGCGGCATGTGTTAAACGAACCAGTGCCGGCCGGTTCTGGCTCGACCTTCTGCCGGGGCGGAGGGCCAGCCTTCGCAGCGCGCTGCGGAGAGTTCTTGCAAAGGGAATGAGCATGAGTGATACCTGTGAATACCTCAAGCATTGCGGTTTCTTCCGCAAGTACGGCGAGCGCAGGAGCAACGTCTGGCGAGGATTGGTAAGCTTCTATTGCCAGGGAAGAGGATTCAGCCTCTGTGAAAGAAGACGCAAATACCTGAACAATATCGACAGAATCAGCGACGACATCTTGCCTTCCGGACAGGCAGTGTCCAAGGCGTTCCTGTCGCTCAACTGATGACAAGAAAGACCGCAAGGAATTGCTGATGCCAACCCGCCAACCGGACGTGGCTGCTCCGCGAACCGGCCGCGAATGGGACGAACTCGCCCTCTGCCGGGCCCGGCTGACCCATGTTCAGCGCATCGCCGGTCTGGGCAGCT
>DASPGW010000238.1 GCA_035620395.1 Desulfuromonadales bacterium
CGCGTCCGAGATCTGGTCCGCAACTTTGTCGGGGTGCCCTTCACTCACCGATTCGGAGGTAAAAAGAAAATCGGTCATGGCCATGGAGCAAGGTCCTCCTGTTCTGTTCAATGGTTGAAAAACGGCCTACTTTAAAGGAAAACGAGACAAAATGTCAAGCAATTCATGGCGCGAGTGTCCCGTTTGGTTAGTCCTTTCAGGGAATTCTGAGACATTTTGGCTGCTGTCAAGGCGCGGCGACGCAGGCATAGCCAAAGCTAAGCCGAGGAGCCGCAACGAAGACAGCGGCCAAAAGGGCCAGAATTAGCGGAAGGATTGAACCAATCGGAACACTTAGATAAGCGGAGCGCCGAACAGCTCCGGAAAACGGCGAGACATCTCTTCTTCGAGCCGCTGCGTCACTTCGCGAGCGGTGGGCAGCTCGAGGAGTTCGGCAAGCAGCCGTTCACCTTCATCGCGGCGGATCTGCCGCAGGATGCGTTTGACCCGGGGAATACCGGGCGCGTTCATCGACAGTTCGTTAAAGCCCAGACCGAGAAGGACCAGCGCGTAGAGCGGCTCCCCGGCCATCTCTCCGCACATGCCGACTTCGATGCCGGCCGCTTTGCCGGCGGCGCAGATCATTCGCAGTGCCCGCAGAACGGCCGGGTGCAACGGTTCGTAGAGGTAGGCTACATGTTCGTTGCCACGGTCCACCGCCAGGCAGTACTGGATCAGGTCGTTGGTCCCCACCGAAAAGAAGTCGACTTCCCGGGCCAGCAGCTCGGCGATCATCGCCGCCGACGGCGTCTCGATCATGATGCCGACCGGCAGGTCGGGGTCGAAGGGGATGTTCTCGGCAACGAGCTCTGCCCTGGCCTCTTCCAGGCAGGCCTTGCAGGCGCGGATTTCGGCCACCCCGGAAATCATCGGGAACATGACCCGTACCCGGCCGAAGGCGGAAGCCCTCAAAATGGCGCGCAGCTGTTGTTTGAACAGGCGCCTCTCCTTGAGCGAGAAGCGGATGGCCCGCAGTCCCATGGCCGGATTCGCCTCGTCGATGAGATTGATTTCCGGCACGAACTTGTCCCCGCCGACATCCAGGGTACGGACCGTCACCGGCTGCGGCGCCATTTTCTCGATGATTTCCCGGTAGATCCGGACCTGTTCCTCCTCGGTCGGCGGAGCGGGACGGTTCATGTAGAGGAACTCAGTGCGAAAGAGGCCGATCCCCTCCGCCCCCTGCTCCAGCGCCAGGGGGATCTCCTCGGCCAATTCGATGTTGCCGCGCAGGTGAACCCGGAAACCATCAAGGGTTTCAGCTGCCAGAGTGCGGTAGGACAGCAGTTCCTTTTCGAGATATTCGTAGGCCTGCCGCTTCTGCAGATACTCCTTGAAAGTTTCCGGGGATGGATTGAAAATGACCGTCCCGGCGCTGCCGTCGATAATCACCGGAACCCCGCCAGCGACCAGGGAAGTGACCGATTCCAGGCCGACGATGGCAGGAATTCCCAGGGAGCGGGCCAGAATGGCGGTATGCGAGGTACGCCCACCGACGTCGGTGAGAAAACCGATGATGCGCTCCTTATCCATCTGCATGGTATCGGCCGGCGACAGGTCATGGGCAACGATAACCACTTTGCGGTCGATACCGGCCAGGGACTGCTGGCTGACCCCCATCAGATTGCGCAGCAGACGGTCGCCGACAGAGTCGATATCCGAGCGCCGCTCACGGAGATACTCATCCTCGATGGCTTCGAAGACTTGCCGGAACCTGCTCAGGGTTCTCTTCAGCGCCCCCTCGGCGTTGACCAGCTCCTTTTTGATATGAGCGATCGTATCGTCGATCAACAACTGGTCTTCAAGAATGAGCAGATGGGTGTCGATGATATAGAGGTGCTCGGCCAACTGCCGGTCGGTGACGCCCTGCTTGACCTCCTCGAGCTGTTTCTTGGACAACCGGACTGCCGCCATGAAGGCGTCGATTTCGGCCGGCACCTCCTCCGTGGCGATATGCCGCTCCACCGCCGCCATTCGGGCGCGGTTGAGCATGAAGGTCTCGCCGATGGCAATGCCCGGCGAAGCCCCGATACCGACCAGGAAAGTGTCCTGGGTAATTTCAGTCTTCTCCGAAACCATCATCGATCAGTTGCCCGATGGCCGTCATGGCCTGCTCGGCATCTTCGCCGGACACGGTCACCGAGATCCGTGACCCCTGCGGGGCGGCCAGCATTAGAATTCCCATGATGCTCTTTCCGTTGACTTCCAGCCCATCCTTCTCGACTTTCACATCGGCCCGGAACCGGTTGGCGGTTTGCACCAACTGGGCCGCCGCTCGTGCGTGCAGGCCGAGGCGGTTCTTAATGGTAAATAAACGTTTGTCCATCGATATCCCTCAAATCATCCGAATTGGGCCGACAACACCAGAACCATGGCGGCCGCCAGAACCATCAACAAAACAGAAATCCCCTGGCGAGACAGCCAGCTCAGCAAAAGGACCACCGGGATGACAACAAGTCCCCAACCGGCAAAGACCCCTTCGCCCTGCAGACTGAAGAAGGTGAGATAGGCGCTCAACCCTCCCAGCAGAACCACCGTGACTTCCTTGAGGTGGACCGCCAGGTCAGGCAGCCGAAGCCGCCGGATTATTTCGACGATACGCAACCCCAGGGAATATCCCCCCAGCAGGCCGACCACTCGAAACCAGAGATGGGGGAGGTTGAACAGCACCAGGTAGATTACCGGCGCCCACAGCGAACCCATGAAGGCGAAAAAAAGCGCTACCCCAGCCGCCAGCGGGCGGATTGCCCCCCAGAAGAAGGCATCGCCGATGGCCGCGTAGGGTGCCATGACCATCCGCCTGAAATCCTGAACGCCAACAGGCCCCACCTCTCCCCGGCTTCGTTTCTGCTCCAGGTCGAGAATGGCCCCCAACACGGGAGATGCCATGAAAGGATGCGTGTTGAAATACTCCAGGTGACGCTTGCCGGCCGCGACGAGTTCTTCCCCCCGGTAGAAAAAGCGCAACGCCGGCGCCATGGCATAGAGAACACCCAGGCTCTGCAACCGTTCGAAATTCCAGCTGCCCTGCAAAAGGAGGGAACGCAGAACGACTCTCGCCAGCACCCCGGCCGGCAGCCTGTTGGGTTCCATCATCACCTCACGACAGCCACAGCAGCAGCAGGACGGTGACGAAGGATGCGCCGAACAGCGTTCTGGCACGCTTGACATTGAGCGAGCCGAGAATGATCGCGATGCCGACCAGAGGAAACGTCAACCGCAACCCGCCGGCAGCGGCGTCAACCGGACCGGCCAGCAGCGGCGCCAGCGCATGCAGCGTGAGCGTCCCGACCATAACGATGATCGCGAAGCTGGCCAGTGAAGCCAGGGCAAAATGTGCCAGTCCCCTCAGATGGCTCCGCTCCGCCGCAGCCAGATCCCCCGTCTCCAGCGCTGTCTCGGCCGCGATGAGCAGACGGCCGTTCCAGTTGCGGGCCAGGCGCTCGGCCAACTGGCCGATCTTGCCCAGGGGCATGGCGACGAGGGTACAGAGCAGCAGCAGGGGCAGCCCTGAGAGGGCAAGCGATTTACCCATGGTGATGGTCAGCAAGGTACTGGCGACCGCCACCTGGGTGTCGTCCGGCGGGATGGCCGCACCGACCGGCAAACGGCCCAACCAGAGAAGTTCGAGCAAGGCGCCAACCTGCAGGCCCACCAGAGGCTCGCCGAGCAGCCATCCCGTCAGGGGAGCAGCGACGATGGGGCGCGAGATCATGATCTGGAGAGCTGCCGTCCGGTCCAGTCCGGCACCGACAGCCACGGCACCCGAAATCAGATAGTCGGCCGCCGGCATCGTCAATCCCTCGTCTCTCTGATCAGCTTGCGCCAGCTCTGTTCACGATCCGAAGGGATGCATTGGGAGACGATCCGGACACCCGCATCTTCAAGGGATTTGAGGTTGTCGATATCGGCCGGGTCGAGAGCGATGGTACAGGAAAGTCGCATCTTCCCCTCGCCGCCATGCATGTTGCCAAGATTCAACACGGCGAAGGGCACGCCTTGCCGATAGGCCAGCACCGCATCTCCGGAAGAGGCAAAGAGGAGCAGAACGCGGCTGGCATCCAACTCCCTGGCAGCAAAGAGCCGGGCGATTTCTTCGATAGTGCCGATCAGCACCCGGATGCCACGCGGCACGGCCGCTTCCATCAGTAGTCGCTGGAAAGTGAGCCCGGCCACCTCGTCGTTGGCCACGACGATACAATTGGCATGCGTGTACGGGACCCAGCTTTCCAGGACCTGACCGTGTATGAGGCGGTTGTCGATACGGGCCAGAACGATACTCATACATCACTACCCTGGATAATTCCGGGCGTTAAAGAGACGATGATCTCAAAGGAGTTGCCAGCGTTTCCTGCGGCCGCTCATTTTTGCAGAAATTCACTGGCCAGAGAAATGCTTTGCTGTCCATAGGCTTTGAGCATGGCAGCCAGTTCGGAAATGGGAAGGCCCTCCTGGCTGTTGAAAAACTTGAGCACCATGGGGAGATTGACCCCGGTCAGCACTTCAATCTTGCTCGGATCGAGAAAGGCCAGGCTGATATTGGCCGGGGTGCCGCCGAACATGTCGGTCATGATGATCACCCCCTCGCCGTCGCCGCCGACCGTCTCGACGGCCTGGCTGAGGCAGCTGCGGATTTCCTCGACGCTGTCTTCCTTGCAGATTCCTACGGCCCGGACATTCTGCACCGGTCCGACTATCATTTCACAAGCGTTGATAAGTTCATCGGCCAGCCGGGCGTGGGTGGCGACAACCAGTCCGATCATGATTTACCTCTTTTCGATATCCCGGTGGATCGTTTTCAGAGCACTGCCTTCACCGGCCAGTGACGGTCGAAGCGCCTCGACGATGGCGACGCTGCGGTGACGACCTCCGGTACAGCCGATGGAAATCGTCAGATAGCTCTTTCCCTCTTTGTGGTAGTGCGGGAGGAGAAAATGCAGCAACCCCCGCAGATGCTGCAGGAATTCGTGGCTGGCAGGCTGAGAGATGACATAGTCGCTGACCGCCGGGTCGAGGCCGGTCTGCGCCTGCAACTCGGGAACGAAATGCGGGTTGGGGAGAAACCGGACGTCGATGACCAGATCGGAATCGGGCGGTATGCCGTAGCGGAAACCGAAGGACTGCAATTGGACAACCAGCGGCAGCAGACCTTCTTCTCCCCGGACGATCTGCACCACCTTGGACCGCAACTGGTGGGGAGTTAGCCGTGTGGAGTCGACAATCTGCGTGGCCAGGTTGCGCAATCCCCCCAGAAGCCGCCGCTCGCGGCGGATCCCCTCGCTCACCCCTTCATGCTGGGTCAGCGGGTGGCGACGGCGGGTTTCGGAGTAGCGCCGGAGAAGTATCTCGTCAGCGGCATCGAAAAAAAAGATCTCCAGTTGATAGCCGGTCTCCCGCACCGCCTGCAGGGTCGATTCGAGGCCGGCCAGGAAGTCCCGATTGCGGATATCGATGACCACCGCCACCTCCGAAGTCGTACGGACTCCCTGCTCGGCCAGTGTCAGGAATTGCGGCAGCAGAGCCAGGGGCAGGTTATCGACGACGAAAAAGCCTTCATCCTCCAGGGCCCGGGCGGCCGTACTTTTTCCGGAACCGGAGAGGCCGGTGATGATGATGACCCGCTTCCGGCTCATTCGAGGTTGTCCCCGATAATGGTATGAGCATGCAGCCGGGCAGTCTCCGCCATCCGCTCCTCCAACCGGTCCTGAAATTCTAGGGCGCTGTGGTAACCCATCTCCTTCAGCAGCTGGTTGCGGGCCGCCACCTCGACGATGGAGGTAATGTTCCGCCCCGGGCGAACCGGAATCCGCAGCAGCGGGATGGTCAGGCCGAGCGACGAATATTGCTGCTCCTCCAGCCCCAGCCGGTCGTATTCCTTTCCTTCCTCCCACTCCACCAGTTCGACGGCCAGATCGATTTTTTTGCGCTCGCGGATGGCCGCCACCCCGAAGAGATGCTTGATATTGATGATTCCCAGACCGCGGATTTCCATATGGTAATGGAGCAGGTCCATCCCTTCGCCGAAGAGTACGGCCGGCAGCTTCATGCGTACCTTGACGATGTCGTCGGCCACCAGCCGATGGCCGCGCAGAACCAGGTCAAGAGCGCACTCGCTCTTGCCGACCCCGCTCTTGCCAAGCAGCAGAACCCCGACGCCCAGCACGTCGACCAGCACGCCGTGCACGGTGGTGGAAGGAAGCAGACGCTCCTCGAGAAAGTTGGTGATGAGGGAAATGAAAGTGGAACTCTGGTGATGGGTGCGCAGCAGCGGAATGCCCTGCTGTTCCGTCTCGCGGATCAGGAACGCCGGAGGCGACTGCCCCTTGGTGATGATGAAACAGGAGATGTCCAGGGCGCAGAGCCGGCGCAGGTTGACCTCGGCTTTCTCGGCCGGCAGTGACTCGAGGTAGGTCAGTTCGGTCGAACCGAGCACCTGAATGCGATCCGGATGCAGATTGGTCGTATAGCCCGCCAGGGCCAGGCCAGGCTTCTGAATGCGCGGCACCTGCACCAGGTGCGCCAGTCCGGCTTCGCCTGCGAGCAGTTCGAGGTCGAGACCCGCCTCCTTTTCGCTCAACAGTTCCTGGATACTCAATCCGCCCATGAACAGGTCACCCTAGAGTTTTTCTTCCTCTTCGGAGATGATCCGAAAGATTTCCTCGCTTCCGGCAGCGTCCAGCAGCCGGCGCCGAACCACAGGATTCTTGAGCAGCTTGGAGATGCGGGCCAGGGTCTTCAGATGTATGCCTACCGACTCCTCGGGAGCAATCAGGAGAAAGAAAAGATGGGCAGGTTTGCCGTCCATGGAATCGAAATCGACCCCTTGCCGGCTGCGGCCAAAAGAGATCAAGAGCTTCTTGATATCCTTGAGCTTGCCATGCGGAATGGCTACTCCCTCACCGATGCCGGTGCTGCCGAGCCGCTCCCGCTCCTGCAGAACCCGGATGACTTCGTCGCGATCAAGACCGTTTGCCACCTTCATCATGACATCGGTGAGTTCTGCCAACGCCTCGTTTTTCCCGGTTGCCTCGATATCCGCCGCGATGGCAGCGGGATGCAAAAGATCGACAATCTTCATGGGAATCAGGTACTACCCCTTTCGCAACTGACAAAAGGCGGGGGGAAGGCATTACACCTTCCCCCCGCCGGATGTCGCCGATTACTTGCTCTGCGGAACGATAAGGCCGTAGTTGCCGTCCTTGCGCCGGTACACCACGTTGATGTCTTCGGTGGCAGAGTCGGTGTAGACCAGAAATTCCTTGTGCAGCAGATCCATCTGCATGACCGCCTCTTCTACGGACATCGGCTTGACCGGAAAGCTGCGGCTGCGGATGATGACCGGCTCGCCGCCGCCCTCATCGATACTTTCAGCGGTCACCACTCGTTTTTCGACCTGGCGCTCACGACCGCTGGCAGGTTTGTGCTGCTTGATTTTTTCCTTGTAGCGCTTGAGTTGCCTCTCGATCTTGTCCACCACCGCGTCGATGGCGGCATACATGTCGTTGGTCTCCTCCGACCCCTTGATGGTGATTCCTTTGGCAACGATGGTCACCTCGGCCTTGTGCCGAATCTTTTTCTCGACGGAAAGGGCGACCTGGGCATCGATTGGCTCCTCGATGTATTTCTTGACGCGGGAAAGTTTTTCCTCAACGTAAGCGCGCACCGGCTCGCTGGCATCCATATGTCTGAATGTGACGGCAATTTGCATAGTCTCGAACCTCCTGATGAAAAGGCCCCGAACAGGGGGCTTGATGTTCCGTCCTTGATTATAAGTATAACTTTCCGGCGACCTTTGGCCACAAGCGAAAAGTTAAAATAGCCGCCGGCGTTCGGTAGAGGAACCGATGCCGAGCATCTCCCGGTATTTGGTGACTGTGCGGCGGGCGATGTCGATGCCGTGCTGCCTGAGCATCTCCACGAGCTTCTGGTCCGAATAGGGTTTCTTGGGATTTTCACCGGAGACGATATCCCTGATCCGGTTCTTGACGCTCTCCGAGGCGATCGAATCGCCACCCGTGGTACTGATGCTGCTGTTGAAGAAATACTTCAGCTCAAACAGCCCTTGCGGGGTCTGTACATACTTGTTTGTGGTCACCCGGCTGATGGTCGATTCGTGCATTTCGATATCTTCCGCCACATCCCGCAAGACCAGCGGCTTGAGATACTCGATCCCCCGGTCGAAAAACTCCCGCTGAAACTTGATGATGCTCTTGGTGACCTTGTAGATGGTCCGCTGCCGCTGATGGATGCTCTTGATCAGCCAGATCGCACCGCGCAACTTCTCCTGGATGTACACCCCGGCCTTTTCGTCAATGTTGCTGCCCGCGGCGAGGGCACTGCGATAGAAGGCGTTGATGCGCAGATTCGGCAACCCCTCGTCATTGAGCACGACCACGTATTCCTCACCGATCTTGTAGACGAAAATGTCGGGGATGATATAGTGCACGTCCTCCTGCCCATAGGCACTGCCTGGCCGGGGATCGAGATTGGAGATGATCTTGGCGGCGGCCAGCACCTCATCGAGACCGACTCCCAGCGCCTTGGCGATGACCGGGTACTTGCGTGTCTCGAGTTCGGCGATATGGTCAGCCAGGATCTTCTCGACCAGAGAACCACGCATTCCCAATTGCTCCACCTGGCGGAGCAGACACTCCTGCAGGGAGCGGCAGGCCACCCCCGGTGGATCGAGCTCCTGGACGACCGCGAGCACTTTTTCCACGTCGGCCGCAGTGACCCCGACAGCCTCGGCAATCTCCTCGGATGACGCTTTCAGATAGCCGTCGTTATCCAGATTGCCGATGATTTCGGAGGCCACCCGCCGTTCGAGATCGCCGAGGCGGGAGAGGTTCAGCTGCCACATGAGGTGGTCGCTCAGGGTACTCGTTTTGGTCAGCAGGTTCTCGTAAGAGGGTCGATCCTCATCCTCCTCGTAGCAATCCGCCGCCGACCCTCCGAGGTTGTAACCCTCCAGGTAGGTCTGCCAGTCGATATCATTCAGGCCATCGCTCTCACCGGAAACTTCCTTGATTTCCTCGCCGGAAGAGATCACCTCCTGAAGTTCGGCCGCTTCCTCCCTCGCCTCCTTCTCCTCGAGGATCTCCGTTCCTTCTTCGAGGATGGGATTTTCCTCAAGCTCCTGCTGCACCAGGTCGACCAGTTCCATCCGGGAGAGCTGCAGAAGCTTGATCGCCTGCTGGAGCTGTGGCGTCATCACCAGCTGCTGGCTCAGTTTCAGTTGTTGGCGGATCTCTAGGGCCATGGGCACTTCCAGTCAGTTATCCGTTGTCCGTTGTCTGTTGTCAGGAACCGGTGCGCCATGGACAACGGACCACGGACGGTTTTCAAAGCCGAAATTTTTCCCCCAGGTAGATGGCCCGGGCTTTCGGACTGGCGGCGATCAGGGCGGGTTCGCCAAATTCGAGAATCTCCCCGGCGTTGAGAATATACGCCTGGTCGCAGACGCCCAGGGTTTCACGCACGTTGTGGTCTGATATCAGCACGCCGATACCCCTGGATTTGAGCTGGGAGATGATGTTCTGGATATCGATCACCGCGATGGGATCGATGCCGGCAAACGGTTCGTCGAGCAGGATAAAGGCCGGCTCGATGACCAGGGCGCGAGCGATTTCGACGCGCCGCCGCTCCCCCCCCGACAAGGCATAACCATAGGACTTGGCCACATGGGTCAGCCGGAGATCCTCGAGGAGCTGCTCCTTGCGTTCACGCCGTTCACTGGCGCTCAAAGCCAACGTCTCGAGGATGGCCAGGAGATTTTCCTCGACGGTCATCTTGCGGAAAACCGAGGCTTCCTGAGGGAGATAGGAAATCCCTGCCCGCGCCCGCCGATACATGGGCAGGTCGGTCAATTCCATTTCGTCCAGAAAAATTTTCCCCTGGTCGGGCCGCACCAGACCGACCACCATATAAAAGGAGGTCGTTTTGCCCGCCCCATTCGGCCCCAGCAGCCCGATGACCTCGCCGGAGCAGACTTCCAGATCGACATCCTTGACCACCTGCCGTCCGCGGTAAGTCTTGCACAGCCCCGCCGCCCGCAGCCGACGCTTCACGGTTTCTCCTCTTTTGGATGAAAAATGGCGTTCACCCGGGAGCCCTCTCGTCCCTGGACGACACTCTTCTCTTCGCCGAGAAAAACCGTGATGACATCTCCTTCGACAAAATCCGCTCCCTGGTGGACCCGGGCGTTGCCGGTCAGGACAATCCGGCCGTCGGCCTGGTAAAAAACAGCCTTCTCGGCCGTCGCTACCCGATCTCCCTGAACGATGCGGACATCGCGGTCCGCTTCGACCCGATCGATATCCTTGCTCCCCTCGCTGTAGATAAGGGTCAATACGGCAGAGTAGATCACCACTTCTCCCTGCCGGGCAACCACATTGCCGAGAAATTTCACCTGGCGGGCCGCATCATCGGCCTCGAGCCGGTCCGAGGTGATATTGATCGGCTGGCTGCTGTCGTAGCTGCCGGCCGGCGTTTTCCCGGCGGCCAAGGTGAAACCTGCAGGCAAAAGGAGCAGGCACAATATCAAAAAGAGGTTACGCATCATCCTTTTTTCCCGTTTCCAACCGTCCCTTCGACCCGGGCGCGAACAGCAGAGAGCAGTTCAAGGGTATGATTCACGACGCTCAAGCGCATTCCGTTACCCGTCAACTCCATCCGGTCGGAAATCATCCGTACCGGAGCTGCGGTCCGGATCACCCGGTCGGCCTCGCCATAGGTGATATGTTCGGTGTAAAGAGCAAAACCGCGGGGGCTTTTCACCACAACATCGCCATGGACTTCCACTTCCCGGCTGTCGGACCGGAAAGAGCCGCTGCGGGCGGTCAGGATCACATCCTCGGCGCCGCTGCGGTCATAGAAAATCATGCGGATATTTTCGATACGCGTCACTCCTTCGCCCACGCTGTGGGCCGCGGAATCGGCAACCAGCATCCAGCGCCGGAAACCGTCGCTGGTTTCCGTATAGCGTATCTCTTTCAGGGCGAGATCGATATTGCGCGGCAGCGCCTCGAGGGCCTCGTCCGGCGAAGGTCCCTGGAAGTTGCGAATCACGGTGACGGTCAGGGCGCCGGCCAGCACCAGAATGACCAACGCCAGGAGGTTACGGATATTCAGTCTGCGAATCATAAGTGAGAGGCAGTATACCATCCCCGCCATAGGGTGTAAAGACGATTTGCCAGCAGTTGGCATGGGAATTGAAAGCGGTCAATTCTGCTGACTTTCGAAATATCGCGAGGTCACCTCGGACCAGTGGCCGCTCTCCTGAAGCAGCAGGTCACAGACCTCGCGAACAGCCCCCCGCCCGCCGGGGTGGCGGGTCACGTAGTGGACGAAAGGCTTGATCTCGCCGACGGCATCGGCTGGCGCCACGGCCCAACCCGCCCGCCGCAAAACCGGCAGATCGGGCAGGTCATCCCCCATATAGGCCACCTCGTCAGCCGCCAGATGGAGGTTTCGCAGTATCTCCTCGAATGGCACCAGCTTGTCTTTGGCGCCCTGGTAGACGATGTCGATGCCGAGCTCGCGGGCTCTGATGTTGACCACTTCGGACTGCCGCCCGGTGATAATGCCGACCTGCACGCCTGCGCGTTGCAGCAGCTTGAGCCCGTGCCCGTCCTTGACGTCGAAGGCCTTGGTCTCGACGCCCTGGGCATCGTAAATGATTCGGCCGTCGGTCAGGACGCCGTCGACGTCGAGAAGCAGCAGCCGAATACGGTGCAGGCGCTCCCGCATCAGACCACTCCCGCCCGCAGCAGATCGTGCAGGTGGATGATGCCCACCGGGGCGCGGCTTTCTTCGGATTCGAAAACGAAAAGCGAGGTGATGGCGTGCTCTTCCATCCGCTGCAGCGCCTTGGCCGCCAGATTGGAACGCAGGATGCGTTTGGGGTTGAGGGTCATGAACTCGGTGATCGGACGGTTGAGCACATCGAAGCCCTGCTCGATGCAGCGGCGCAGGTCGCCGTCGGTAAAGACCCCCAGCAGTTGGCCCAGATCGTCGGACACCCCGGTAATGCCCAGCTTCTTGCTGGTAATCTCGAAGAGCGCTTCCTTGAGCAGAGTGTCGGCCTGCACCAAGGGGATATCGCCTCCCTTGTGCATGAGATCCTCCACGCGCAGCAGGAGACGCTTGCCGAGAGCTCCGCCGGGATGGAAGAGGGCGAAGTCTTCCTCCTGAAAACCCCTCTCCAGCAGCAGGGCGACAGCCAGGGCGTCCCCCATGGCCAGAGTGGCAGTGGTGCTGGCGGTCGGTGCCAGGCCCAGCGGGCAGGCTTCTTCGGCGACCGAGATATCGATGAAAACGTCACCGGCCCTGGCCAGGGTGCTGCGCGAGTTGCCGGCCATGGCAATAAGGGGCAGACCCATGCGCTTGATGACCGGCAGAATGCGGGTAAGCTCCTCGGTTTCACCCGAATTGGAAACGGCAACCACCACATCCCCCTTCATCAGCATCCCGAGGTCGCCATGGATCCCCTCGGCCGGATGCAGAAACAGGGCCGGGGTGCCGGTGGAAGCCATGGTGGCGGCGATTTTCTGGCAGATCAATCCCGACTTGCCCATGCCGGTGATAACCACCCGTCCCTGGCAGGCGAGAATCATCGCCACCGCCCGGCTGAAGTTGCCGTCGATGCGGTCGACCAGGGCGAGAACCGCTTCGGCCTCGATCCGCAGTACCTGTTTTGCTTTTTCGATCATCGCACTCAACTCTGTTTGCTTCCCTTGACAATGGCGTCGATCGCCAGGATTTCCTCGAGCATGCCACGCAGCCCTTGCAACGGCAGGGAGTTGGGGCCGTCGCACAACGCTTTTTCGGGGTCCTCGTGGACCTCCCAGAAAAGGCCGTCGATGCCGGTGGCGGTCGCCGCCCGGGAGAGGGCGCCGACGTACTGGCGCTGGCCGGCCGAAGCCGTGCCGGCGCCGCCCGGCAGCTGCACCGAGTGGGTCGCGTCGAAAATCACCGGACAGCCGGTTTCGCGCATCACCACCAGGGAGCGCATGTCGACCACCAGGTTGTTGTAGCCGAAGGAAGCGCCGCGCTCGGTGAGCAGGATCTGGCGGTTGCCGGTCGATTCGATCTTGGTCACCGCATTGCGCATGTCCCAGGGGGCGAGGAACTGTCCCTTTTTGACGTTGACCACCCGGCCGGTGTTGCCGGCGGCGACCAGCAGGTCGGTCTGCCGCGAGAGAAAGGCCGGAATCTGCAGGATATCGAGAACCTCGGCGGCCGCTTCGACCTGGGAGAGGTCGTGGATATCCGAAATGACCGGCAGGTCGAATTCGGCCTTGACCCTGGCCAGGATGCGCAGCCCCTCGGCCATTCCCGGGCCGCGAAAAGAGGTGACGGAGGTGCGGTTGGCCTTGTCGTAGGAGGCCTTGAACACCAGGCCGATACCGAGCTCGCCGGTGAGCTTCTTGAGAAAGCCGGCGATGCGCAGGGTGAGGGCTTCCTCCTCGATGGCACAGGGACCGGCGATCAGCACCAGGGGCCGGCCGCCGCCGAAGACGACGTTGCCGACGGCTACTTCGCGCACCATATCACTTCTCCCCGCGCTGTTTCAGGCAGGCGCCGACGAACGACTCGAACAGGGGGTGGGGATCCATCGGCCGGGAGCGGAACTCGGGGTGGAACTGGCAGCCCAGGAACCACGGGTGGTCGGAGAGCTCGACGATCTCCACCAGGTCCGCCTCGGGGTAGACGCCGGAGATGACCAGACCGGCCTTCTTCAGGGACTGGCGGTAGGCGTTGTTGAATTCGAAGCGGTGGCGATGGCGCTCGGAGATGTCCGGCTGGCCGTAGATGCGGCGTGCCAGGCTCTTTTCCCCGAGGTGACAGGGATAGGCGCCGAGACGCATGGTCCCCCCCTTCACCTTCACCGATTTCTGGCTTTCCATGATGTGAATGACCGGGTTTTTGGCGTCCTCGCGGAACTCGGCCGAGAAGGCTTCCTCGATGCCGCAGACATTCCGGGCGAACTCCACCACCGCCATCTGCATGCCGAGGCAGATGCCGAAGAAGGGCGTCCGGTTTTCCCGGGCATAGCGGATGGCGGCGATCTTCCCCTCGCTCCCCCGCTCGCCGAAGCCGCCCGGGACGAGAATGCCGTCAACCTCGGCAAAGGTATCGCCGATCCCGTGGCGCTCCAGCGCCTCGGAGTCGACGTATTTGAGGCGGACCCGGCAGTCGTTGGCGATGCCGCCGTGGATCAGCGCCTCGGAAAGAGACTTGTAGCTCTCGGTCAGCTCGACATACTTGCCGACGATGGCGATGGCGGTCTCGGAGGCCGGCTCCTTGACCCTTTTCACGACCCGCTCCCAGGGCGAGAGGTCGGGCGCCTTTGTCCAGATGTTCAGGTAATCGACGAGGCGTTCATCGAGCCCCTGCTCGTGGAAGGCAAGCGGCACCTCATAAATCGACTCGACATCGCGGGCAGTAACGACCGCCTCTTCCTTGACGTTGCAGAAGAGGGCGATCTTGGCCTTCATGTCGCGCGGGATCTCCCGGTCGCAGCGGCAGAGCAGAATGTCGGGCTGGATGCCGATCTCGCGCAGTTCCTTGACGCTGTGCTGGGTCGGCTTGGTCTTGAGCTCGCCGGCGGTGGCGATGTAGGGGACCAGGGTGAGGTGGATGTACAGGACGTTCTCATGTCCCCGGTCGGTGCGGAACTGGCGGATCGCCTCGAGAAACGGCAGCGATTCGATGTCGCCGACGGTGCCGCCGACCTCGATGATGGCGATGTCGACCCCCTTGGCATTTTCGAGGATCTTGCTCTTGATTTCGTTGGTGATGTGGGGAATGACCTGCACCGTCCCGCCGAGGTAATCCCCCCGGCGCTCCTTGCGGATGACCGAGTCGTAGATCTGGCCGGTGGTGAAATTCGACTTGCGGGAGAGCCGCGCCGAAGTGTAGCGCTCGTAGTGGCCGAGGTCGAGGTCGGTTTCCGCCCCGTCGTCGGTGACGAAGACTTCGCCGTGCTGGAACGGGCTCATCGTCCCCGGATCGACGTTGATGTAAGGATCCATCTTCTGCATTGAAACCTGCAGGCCCCGGGCTTCCATGAGGGCGCCGATGGAAGCGGCAGCCAGCCCCTTGCCGAGGGAAGAGACGACGCCGCCGGTGATGAACAGAAACTTGGTCTTCATGCAGACTCCTTGGCAACAGCTGCGGACCCGCCCGAGGCGGCCCGTCGCCGGGCGAAATCAAAGGTTGGATTTTACACGGAAGCCAGGCAAAAGGGAATCCCTAATTCCCCCGCCTGCTCCCGCCCCGGCCGCCGGCGACGGCAGCCCGCACCCGCTCCAGGTCCTCCGGCGTATCGACGCCCTGGGAGGTGAGCTCGGTGGCCGCCACCTTGATGCGGAAACCGTGCTCCAGGGCCCGCAGCTGCTCGAGCTTCTCCAGCTGTTCGAGGGGGGTCGGCGAGAGCCGCGGGTAGGTCAGAAGAAAGTCCTTGCGGTAGACATAGAGACCGATGTGCTTGAAGGCCTCGATGCGGGAGAAATTCGCCTCGAGCTCATCGGCCAGATCGCGGGGGTGGGGGATCGGCGCCCGGGAAAAGTAGAGAGCGAAACCCTGGCGGTCGGTGACCACCTTGACGACGTTGGAATTGAGGTATTCCTCGACCGAGGCGACCGGCGTCTTCAGGGTACCCATCACCACCCCGGGATTGCGCCGCACGGCATTGACCGCCTGATCGATCATGCGCGGGTCGATGAGCGGCTCGTCCCCCTGCACGTTGACGATCAGGTCGGTCTCGATGCGGGCAGCCACTTCGGCCAGCCGGTCGGTGCCGGTCGGGTGGTCGGCGCGGGTCATCTGCACCTCGCCGCCGAAGGCTCTGACCGCCGTCGCGATGCGCTCGTCGTCGGTCGCAACCACCACCTGGTGGACACTGTTCGCCTGGCGGGTGCGCTCGTAGACCCACTGGATCATCGGCTTGCCGTGGATGTCGGCAAGCGGCTTTCCGGGGAAGCGGGTGGAGGCATAACGGGCGGGGATGACGGCGGTAACGCGCATCGGCGGATCCTTTCCGGGGCTTCGGTCGAACCGCCACGTAGGGTAAAGAAATCACCGGGGGATGTCAAGGCGTGGGGCGGGGTGAGAGACGGCCTGACAGTTGAGCCTCCCCTGGATATTCAGGCGGAGGGGCCTTTTCCTGCTAAGATGAACAAATGACCATCTGCAAACCTTTCTTTTTACTCTTTCTGTCCGTATCCATCCTGAGCCTCGGCAATGGCTGCGCGACCTTGCCGGACGTCTCTGAAATGATGGACCAGGCGCCGACGACACAGGAGCCTCGTCAAATCGTTTCCTCCAAAGGACTGCTGTCTCCCCAAAAAAGCAAGGCGATCATGGAACGGTTGAAGAATTCTGTCGAGCCGACGGACATTCTGGAGCGCCACACCGCCGTGGTTGAATCGATCACCGACAGCCCCCTGACGAAGGGGAACAAAGTCGTTCTGCTCGCCGATGGCCAGGCTACCTATGCCGCCATGTTCAAGGCCCTGGAGAATGCCAAAGACCATGTCAACATGGAAAGCTACATCATTGAAGATGATGAAGTGGGGCGGAAATTTGCCGACCTGTTGCTGCAAAAGCAGGCGGAAGGGGTCCAGGTCAATCTTGTCTATGACAGCCTGGGCAGTATGAAGAATCCCGCTGCTTTTTCCCAGCGACTGCGCGACGGCGGCATTCAGGTTGTCGAATTCAATCCGCTGAATCCACTGGCGGCCCGGGGGCAATGGGGGCCGACACATCGGGACCACCGCAAGATATTGATCGTCGATGGCAAGGTCGCCATCATGGGGGGCATCAACATCAGCGAGGTTTATTCGAGCAGTCCTTTCAAGCGGAAAAAAAACCAAAAGGCGCCCGTACACTGGCGTGACACCGACATCCAGATTGAAGGCCCGGCCGTGGCTGAATTGCAGAAGCTCTTTATTGACACCTGGCTGCAGCAGAAGGGGCCTGAACTTTCCGAACGAAAGTATTTCCCTGCGCTGAAAGAGGCGGGGAATGCCCTGGTGCGAGTGGTCGGCGCCACCCCGGGGGAGACCAACAGGATCCCGTTTATCATGTATGTGTCGGCCATCACTTTTGCTGCGCATTCGATTCACATGACGAATTCCTATTTCATCCCGGACGACCAGATTGTAAAGGCCCTTATCGATGCGGCCGAGCGCGGGGTCGACGTCAAGATCATTCTCCCCGGAATCACCGATTCCAAGTTGGCATTACATGCCCAGAGATATCATTATTCCGTGCTTTTGAAGTCGGGAGTGAAGATATATGAGCGAGACACTTCCCTGCTGCACGCCAAAACCGCGGTGATTGACCAGGTCTGGTCCACCGTCGGCTCCACCAACATGGACTTTTTGAGCCTGTTAAATAATGACGAGGTGAATGCGGTTATCCTGAGTAAAGAGTTCGCCGTCGAAATGGAGAAGATGTTTGTCGGGGACCTCGAAAATTCCAGGCAGATTCATTGGAAGGAGTGGAAAAAAAGGCCTCTGTTCCCCAGAGTCAGGGAGTGGTTTTTGAATTTATTCGTCCAATGGCTGTAACATTTCGGCAACGGTGAGGGCATGACGACTAGAGCGCATTATGTGAATCGAACATTTTGAGTAACTTTGATTGAATGCTGGTATATTTATCCCCATGAAAAAACATCTGCAATCACCGACCAGCAGTGATAAACGGACCGAGCCCTCTGCGGAAGACGCTCCGGCGGTGCCAGAGCCCCCCCCTTTCCCCATTGTCGGCATCGGTGCCTCCGCCGGCGGCCTGGAAGCGCTGGAGCTGTTCCTGCGGCAAGTGCCGGAAGACAGCGGCATGGCCATTGTCATCGTCCAGCACCTCGACCCGACGCACAAGGGGATCATGCCCGAGCTCCTCCAGCGCGCCACCGGGATGAAGGTTTTTCAGGTCAAAGACCGGATGCCGGTCATGCCGAACTGCGTCTATGTGATCCCCCCCAACCGGGACATGTCCATTCTGCACGGCGTGCTGCACCTGTTCGAACCGAAGGCGCCCCGCGGCCTGCGCCTTCCCATCGATTTCTTCCTCCGCTCCCTGGCCGAGGACCGGCAGGAGCACAGCATCGGCGTCATCCTCTCCGGCATGGGCTCGGACGGCACCATGGGCCTGCGGGCCATCAAGGAAAAAGCGGGATTGGCGTTGGTGCAGGAGCCGGCCTCGGCCAAGTTCGACAGCATGCCCCGCAGCGCCATCGATGCCGGGCTGGCCGATCTGGTCGCCCGGGTGGAGGAGCTGCCCGGCAAGATCGTCGGCTATCTACAGTACACCCGCGTCATCGACCGGACCGCGCGTCCGCTGGAGGAGAAGGACCAGAGCGGCCTGGAGAAAGTCGTCATCCTGCTGCGTTCCAGAACCGGCCACGACTTCTCGATGTACAAGAAGAACACCGTCTACCGACGGATCGAGCGGCGCATGGGCATCCACCAGATCGACCGCATCGCTACCTACGTCCGCTATCTGCAGGAGAATCCCCAGGAGGTGGAACTCCTCTTCAGGGAACTGCTGATCGGCGTGACCAACTTTTTCCGCGACCCGGCGGCCTGGGCGCATCTGCAGGAAGAGGCCATCCCGGTGCTCCTGGCCGGGCACCCGACCGGGCGGGTCCTGCGAGCCTGGTCGGCAGGCTGCTCGACCGGTGAGGAAGCTTATACGCTGGCCATCGCCTTCAAGGAGGTGCTGGCCAAAGTCAAGCCCAAGGCGAGTTTCACGCTGCAGATATTCGCCACCGACCTCGATCGGGACGCTATCGACAAGGCACGGCAGGGGGTCTATCCGGCCAATATCGCCGCCGACGTCTCTGCCGAGCGACTGCAACGGTTTTTTGTCAAGGAAAGCAGCGGCTACCGGGTCGGCAAGGAGATCCGGGAGATGGTGACCTTCGCCACGCAGAACGTCATCATGGATCCCCCCTTCACCAAGCTGGACATCCTCATCTGCCGCAACCTGCTGATCTATCTGACGCCGGAACTGCAGAAAAAACTCCTGCCGCTCTTTCATTACAGCCTGAACCCTGGCGGTGTCCTGTTCCTGGGGAGCGCGGAGAACGTCAGCGCCCATACCGATCTCTTCGCGCCGCTGAACCTCAAGGCGAGACTCTTCCGGCGGCGCGATACCATACTGCCGGCCGAACCGGTCGTGTTTCCCGCCTCTTTTGTCCCCGCCCTGCCGGGAGCGCCCAAGGAGTCGACGATGCTGAAGCCTGCTGCCAATCTCCAGTCGCTCGCCGACCAGGTGCTTCTGCAGCATTTTTCCCCGCCCGCCGTGCTGGTCAACGACAAGGGGGACATTCTCTATATCAGCGGGCGGACGGGCAAGTACCTGGAGCCGGCCGCCGGCAAGGCCAACTGGAATATTTCTGCCATGGCCCGGGAAGGGCTCCGCGTCGAGCTGGGGATCGCCTTCCAGAGGGCGCTCCGGCAGAAAGAGAAGATCACCGTCAAGGGTCTCAAGGTCGGTGAGGGTGACGCCGCGCAGCCCGTTGATGTCACCGTCCAGGCGATAGAAGAACCGGAGGCGCTGCAGGGAATGGTGATGATCGTCTTTTCCGACGTGCCAACGCCTCCGGAAAAGAAGACGCCGGGCCGCTCCCGGGCCGCTTCACCCGACAACGCCAGGC
>DASPGW010000239.1 GCA_035620395.1 Desulfuromonadales bacterium
TGGCGGCCGAAGTGCCGACGGCGTTGTGCATTGGCAGATTGCACCAGGTGAGGAAGGGAACGGACAGGCTGCCGCCGCCGATCCCCACCAGACTGGAGACGCCGCCGATGACATTGCCGACGCCGAACATGCCGCCGCTTCCCGGCAGAGTGCGCGACGGTTTCGGACGGATGTTGAGGAGCATCTGCAGGGCCACGTAGTAGAGAAAGAGGATGAAAAAGCCCTTGAGAAAATTCGTGGTCAACTGCGCCGCCACCCAGGAGCCGAAGAGCGTGCCGGTCAAGATGCCGACCGAAATGGTTCTGACCACCTGCCAGTCGACGGCGCCCCGCGCGTGGTGGGCGCGGAAGCTGGACACCGAGGTGAACATGATGCTGGCCAGGGAGGTGCCGAGGGCGAGGTGGAGAATGTAGGTGTCCGGCAGGTGCTGGGCAGTGAAGACGAAGGTGAGCAGGGGGACGATGATCAGCCCGCCGCCGACTCCGAGCAGCCCGGCGAGGATGCCGGCGAAGGCGCCGGTGGACAGATAGAGAAGCCAGTAGGTCACGGATGATTCTCCAGGGAAAGGATGCGCGACAGAAGCAGCAAGTACTTATAGCACAAAGCCGGCGCGCGTTGAAGAGGCAAGCTGCGGACATCCGGACGGATTTTCCTCTCCTCCGGAGCGCGATTTCAAAGGCAGTCCGGCAAATGCCTGCTATCTTTTATGAGGGAGGGTAGCGAGAAAGGAGATGTGCATGCGCGGAGCGGGTGCCGACGAGAAAAGCGCCTTGGCCGTCGCCGAGGCGGCCAGGGAAGCCGAATGGCGGCGGCCGAGTTTTCTCGGCGAACTCTTCATGGGGCGGCTGCGGTCCGACCTCATCTTCCCCTGGCCCGAGCAGGACCCGGCCGAAAAGGCGGCCGGCGATGCGGTGCTGGCGAAGCTGGAAGCCTTCCTGCGCGAACACGTGGATGCCGACCGGATCGACCGTGAAAAGGAGGTCCCCCGGGAGGTAATCGACGGGCTGAAGCAGCTCGGCCTCTTCGGCATCAAGATCCCCCGGGAGTACGGCGGGCTGGGCCTCTCCCAGGTCAACTACAACCGCATCCTCCATCTCGTCGCCAGTCACTGCGGCTCCACGGCGTTGCTGCTGTCGGTGCATCAGAGCATCGGGGTGTCGCAGCCGCTCAAGATGTTCGGCACCGACGAACAGAAGCAGCGCTTCCTGCCGCGGCTGAGCGCCGGGGCGATCAGCGCCTTCGCCCTGACCGAACCGGGGGCCGGCTCCGACCCCTCGCAGATGACGACCACGGCCACTCCCACCGAAGACGGCTCGGGCTGGGTCATCAACGGCCGAAAGCTCTGGACCACCAACGGCCCGATTGCCGAACTTCTCATAGTGACGGCGCGGACCAACGATCCGCAGGCGGCGCGCCCCGAGATCACCGCCTTTATCGTCGAAGGGAATTCTCCCGGCTTGAAAACCGAGCACCGCTGCGATTTCATGGGCCTCAAGGGGATTCAGAACGGGCTGTTGTCTTTCAAGGATGTCCGGGTCCCCAGTGAGAACGTCCTGGTTGGCGTCGGCGAAGGGCTGCGGCTGGCCCTGCGTACCCTCAATGTCGGTCGATTGTCGATCCCGGCCTTTTGCGGCGGGGTCATGAAACAGTCCCTGGCCATCTGCCGCAGCTGGGGGATTGAGCGGCGTCAGTGGGGTGCGCCGATAGGGCACCATGAGGCGGTGGCGGCCAAGATTGCCCGCATCGCCGCTGACAGCTTCGCTGTGGACAGCCTGGCGTGGCTGGCCGCCGCCATGGCCGACCAGGGAGAGACGGACATCCGCCTGGAGGCGGCGGCGGACAAGCTGTTCTGCACCGAGGCGATGTGGCGGGCCCTCGACGAGACCCTGCAGGTGCGCGGCGGCCGCGGCTACGAGACGGCCGACAGCCTGCGCGCCCGGGGGGAGGCGCCGATGCCGGTCGAACGGATGCTGCGCGATGCCCGCCTCTACCTGATCGGCGAGGGAACGAGCGAGATCCTGCGCCTCTTCATCGCCCGCGAGGCGCTCGATCCCCATCTCAAGGCGACCGGCATCACGGCGCTTTCCAGCAAGCTGGACCTCGGCAGGTCGCTCAAATTCTACTCCCGCTGGTATCCGGCGCTGCTTCTGCCCCGCCTTACGGCCTCCTCGGACGTGGCGGTGCCTGATGCACTCAAGGGGCACCGGCGTTATCTCGAAAGTGCTGCCCGCCGGCTGGCAAGGGATCTTTTTCACATGATGGTGCGTCACGGTCAGGGGTTGCAGAAAAGACAGCTATTGCTGGCGCGCCTGGTCGACGTGGGGGTGGAACTCTTCGCCATGGCGGCTGTTCTGTCGCGGGCCGCCAGTCCCCAGGCGCCGGTCGGAGCGCCGGAACTTGCCGATCTCTTCTGCCGGCAGGCAAGGCGGCGGATCAGCGCCTTGCGCCGGGGACTCTGGCGCAACGACGACGGCAGGGCCTACGCCTTGGCCCGGGAGGTGCTGGACGGGAAATACCCCTGGCTGGAGGAGAACATTTTCTGCAGTTGGCGGTAGGGGCGGAACCGCGTGTCCGCACGATTCTTGCTCACAACCGGAACCACAGCGAGAAGTACGCCTGGTCTTCGCCATCTTCATCGAAGCCCCTGACGACGACGAAGCGAAGGGTCACCGGCACCACATAACCGAGATCGGCATCAAGTCTCGCCTCCAGTCCGGCGGAAGTCCGCATTTCATCCCGATGAAAGCTCTGGTCGAAAGCGCTTGCCCCTTCATAGAAGACGGCCCCGTGCAGGCGGCGCAGGTAAATGGGACCGTTCCCGGCGCCGTTTTCGATATTCAAGACCGGAAAACGATATTCGCCGCTGGCGAGGACGACTTTCTGCCCGCGAAAAGAATTGCTCGGGTAGCCCCGCAGCGGCAGGAATTCGCTGTCGACTCCCTGCAGCAGGTCACCCGCCGGATCCCCGCCGATCCGGAAAGCGCGCTGGTCGAGTCGATCGCCGGTAGCGGTCCCGCCAAACAGGCGGATAGCCAGATTGTGATGACGAAGCCGGGGAATGTCGATGAATTCATGCCAGTCGAGCGTGAACCGGGTCAGGGAAAAATCGCTCCCCAGCAGGGAATCGTCCCTCTGGACGGCGATTTCCGTCCGGCGGCCGTCCTCCGGACTGATCGCCCGGGGCGGGCGGACGGTATTGTCGAAGCGGTAACTGAGGCGGATTCCAGAGAGCTTTCCTTCGTCCAGTTGCGGTTCGCCGGCCGGCGGGGCGGTCAGCCCGTCAAACCGCTGAAAACGATAGCCCGGAATCAGAAAGTGCCGAGCCCAAAATCCCGGGAAAGGGCAAACCAGGTTGATCCCGGCGCCGCGCCGCCGCTCCCAGAAATTCACCTCCGGGCGACCCGGCGGGCGGAAAAAGTCGTCATAAAAGATCGCCTGATCGGAGGCAAATACCTCCACGGTGGGGTAGAGGCCGTCGTACTGGTAGAGCAGACTGTACGCCGGTCGCCGGGTCTGCGTGCCGTACAGAACCGTGGCGGCATAGCGGTGCCGCTCGATCGGATCATGGCCGGAGGTAATGGCGCCGAGCTGCAGGCCGTCCTCATCCGAACCCAGCCAGGGAAACCAGTACCGGGGGAGCAGCGTGTCGCCGGGTGCATAGACGCGCGCGGCAAGCTCTGCAGGGACAGCTTCCGATTTTTCTCCTGATTCGTTGGAAGCGACCGCACGCGGTTCTATCTGCCACCACTGACCGGAGTCAAGGGGCATGGCGGCAAGGTCGAATCCCGCGGCACCATAGGCTGTCAGAAAAAGCGTGTCGCCGGCCGGGGAAACGGCCGGGGAGAAGGCGCCGCCCAGCAGGTTGGTGACCTGGTGGAGACTCTGTTCCTTGGGACGCCAAGCATACAGGTTGT
>DASPGW010000240.1 GCA_035620395.1 Desulfuromonadales bacterium
ACAGCCTTACTCACCGCCACCGCGCCGGGTTCCACCCCGGCGCCTCGCCCGGCAAAATCTCCGGCATCGGCTAAAATGTGAAAGCTGGCCCGAGGGACGAAGCATGCCACCTTCTGCGGAGGAATACTTTCATGGACAAGACCAGACTCGCCACGCCCGTTTTTCTCTATCCGATGCCGATGACCCTGGTCGGCGCCATGGTCGACGGCCGGCCGAACTGGCTGGCGGCGGCCTGGGTCACACCGGTCAACTACAGCCCTCTCTATTTCGGCGTGGCGCTGGGCAAGGGGCACCACACCAGCAAGGGAATCCGCGCCAACCGGCAGTTCAGCATCAGCCTTCCCGGCCGCGACCTGCTGGAGAAAACCGACTTTTCCGGGCTGGTGTCGGGGACGCATGGCGACAAGTCGACTCTCTTTACCCCCTTCTTCGGCCAGCTCGAAGCGGCGCCGATGGTCCGCGAGTGCCCGCTGGCGCTGGAATGCCGGCTGGTCAAGACGGTCGACCTGCCGGCGGACGAGTTCTTTATCGGCGAGGTGGTCGGCGCCTGGAGCGAAGAGCGTTTCCTCAGCGGCGGGATGCCCGACATCGAACGGATGCACCCCTTCACTCTGACCATGCCCGACAACCGTTACTGGGCCGTGGGCGAATGCATCGGCCAAGCCTGGCACGAAGGGGAGAAGCTGCGGGAATCTTAATTCACTGGCCTTTCCGCGGCAGCGGCGCTATCCTGTGCGCCACCCGTCCGGAAAGGAATCGCCGTGGCTTTGACGCCCACCATCTACCGAGTCTCCATCCAGCTTTCCCACGTCGACCGCGGCTGCTACGAGCACCTGCAGGCGACCGTCGCCCGGCACCCCTCGGAGACCGCCGAGCGCCTGGTGGCACGCCTGCTCGCCTACGCCCTCTGCTACGAGCCGGACCTCGTCTTCACCAAGGGGATCGCCGCCGGCGACGAGCCCGACCTCTGGCGCAAGGGGGGCGACGGGCGGGTGGAACTCTGGCTGGAAGTCGGCCTCCCTGACCCCGAACGGCTGCTCAAGGCCGCCCGCCACGCCGCCCGGGTGATCCTGCTCGCCAGCGGCAGCGGCCGCTGGCGCTGGGAAAACGCCCACCTGGCGCGGCTTGCCGCCGTCCCCAATCTGCGCATCTATGGCCTCGACTACCACTTCGTGCAGCAGGTGGCCGCCCTTCTGCAGCGCTCCATCGAGTGGTCGGTCACGGTCACCGACGGCACCCTCTACCTGAACATCGGCGCGGTCACCCTGGAGACAACCGTCGAAGTCCTGGCGGCCGGGGCCGATGCCGACTAGCCACAGGCCGCCCCCTTCCTTCATCCCTGCGCTTCTGCCATAATATCCTTCTCCAAAACCATTCAAGGAACGATAGGAACATGGCCCTGCTGAGTCTTCGCAACGTCACCCTCGCCTTTGGCGGCGCCCCCCTGCTCGACGGAGCCAGCCTGCAGGTGGAACGGGGAGAACGCATCTGCCTGCTGGGACGCAACGGCGCCGGCAAGTCGTCCCTGCTCGCCCTGGTGGCGGGCGAAGTGGCGCCGGATGCCGGCGTCATCGACCGGCAACAGGGGCTGCAAGTGGCGAGCCTGCCGCAGGACGTGCCGCAGGAGCTGCAGGGGAGCGTCTTCGAGGTGGTGGCCGGGGGCCTCGGAGCGCCGGGGGAGGCGCTCTGCCGCTACCACGCCCTCAGCCGGCAGCTGGAGATGAGCGGCGATCAGAGCCTGCTGCCGGACCTGCTCGACGTGCAGCACGCCCTCGACGCCGCCGGCAGCTGGCCGCTGCAGCAGCGCATCGAGCAGATGCTGACCCGCCTCAAGCTGGAGGCGGATGCACCGCTCGCCAGCCTCTCCGGCGGCGTGAAAAGGCGCGTGCTGCTCGCCCGCGCGCTCGCCGCCGAGCCCGACCTGCTGCTCCTCGACGAGCCGACCAACCACCTCGACATCGAGTCGATCGGCTGGCTGGAGGAGTATCTGCTGCGCACCGGCATCACCCTGCTCTTCGTCACCCACGACCGTGCCTTTCTGCGGGCGCTGGCGACCCGCATCGTCGAGCTCGACCGCGGCCGCCTGCTCGACGTCGCCGGCGGCTACGACACCTTTCTGCTGCGCAAGGAGGAACTGCTGCATGCCGAGGCGCAGGAATGGGCCCGCTTCGACAAAAAACTGGCGCAGGAGGAGACCTGGATCCGCCAGGGGATCAAGGCCCGGCGCACCCGCAACGAGGGGCGGGTGCGGGCGCTGAAGGCCATGCGCGAAGAGCGGCGGCAGCGCCGCGAGCGCACCGGCACCGCCCGACTGCAGCTGCAGGAGGCCGAGCGCAGCGGCCGGCTGGTGGCCGAGTTGACGGACGTCGGCTTCGGCTACGGCGGCGAGCCGATCATCCGCAGCCTCTCCACCACCGTCCTGCGCGGCGACCGCATCGGCATCATCGGCCCGAACGGCGCCGGCAAGACCACCCTGCTCAAGCTGCTGCTCGGCGAGCTCAGGCCGCAGACCGGCGAGGTGCGCCTCGGCACCAACCTGCAGGTCCTCTACTTCGACCAGCTGCGCGAGCAGTTAGACCCGGACAAGACGGTGCAGCAGAACCTCTCCGGCGATCAGGACACGGTGGTGGTCGGCGGTCAGGCGCGCCATGTCTACGGCTATCTGCAGGACTTTCTCTTCACCCCCGACCGGGCCCGGACGCCGGTGCGCATCCTCTCCGGCGGCGAGCGCAACCGCCTGCTGCTGGCGCGCCTCTTCACCCGCGAGGCGAACGTGCTGGTTCTGGACGAGCCGACCAACGACCTCGACCTGGAGACCCTCGACCTGCTCGAGGAGCTGCTCGCCGACTTCCAGGGGACGCTCTTCCTGGTCAGCCATGACCGCGACTTCCTCAACCGGGTGGTGACCGGCACCCTCGTCTTCGAGGGAGAAGGTCTCGTTGCCGAGTATGTCGGCGGCTACGACGACTGGCTGCGCCAGCGCCCGCAGCCGAAGGTGGAGCCTGCCGCCGCCGCTCCAAAACCGGCAAAGCCGAAACCGGAGCGGGAGCGGCCGCGCAAGCTCAGCTTCCGCGAACGGCACGAGCTCGACGAGCTGCCCCGGCAGATCGAGACGCTGGAAGCCGAGCTGGCGGCGCTGCACGGACGGATGGCCGAGCCGGCCTTCTACCGCGAGCAGGGCGAAGCGGTAGCCTCAGCCACCGCCCGTTTGCAGCAGCTGGAGGGGGAACTGGAAGTAGCCTACGCCCGCTGGGAGGAGCTCGCCGCATTGGAGGGTTAGGGAGCGGTGGTTTGCCGGCGGCGCCTGGCCGGGGTAGAATGGTATCATCTCATGCGAAAAGGAGCTTCCGCCATGACCCATCGATTCCCCACTCTGGCGCTGACGGCCCTGCTGGCCCTGCTGCTCACCGCCTGTGCCACCACCCGGCCGCAGATTCCGGTCGATACCCGCTCGGTGCAGCCGGGCGAGACCGTCACCCGCGGCGGCAAAGTCGTCCTGCCGCTGCTCGGCACTCCGCTCGCCGTCGGGCAGAAGCTGCCCTCCGTCAAACTGGTCGACATCAACCTCAAGAGCGTCGATCCGGCCGGAATGCAGGGAGAGGTACTACTGCTGAGCGTCGTTCCCTCCCTCGACACCCAGGTCTGCGAACGGCAGACGCACCTCCTCGGCGAAGAAGGACCGAAACTGCCGCCCGGCGTCCGGCTGGTCACCATCAGCCGCGACCTCCCCTTTGCCCAGAAGCGCTTTGCTGAAGAGGCTGGCTTCAAGGAGATCCTCTTCCTCTCCGACTACCAGAAGTCCGACTTCGGACAGTCGACCGGGCTGCTGGTCGACCAGATCTACCTGCTCGCCCGCTCGGTCATCCTCGTCGACCGCCAGGGGACGGTGCGCTATATCCAGGTCGTCCCCGAGCTCTCGCACCTGCCCGACATGAAGACGGCTTTCGCCAAGGCCGCCGAATTGGCGAAAGAGAAATAGCCGGCGGCGGTCACGGACAAAACGGCAAAAAAGAGAGGCGGTCTGCACGCAGATCGCCTCTCTTTTTTGCCCCTGAGCGGGCTCCAACACCGACCTTCACTGACCTGGTTCGCCTAAGGTCCGTGTTGGTCCCTGTCAGTCGGCGCCCGTTCGTGTGCCGTTATTGCACCGGATTCCTGTCCTCGCACGGAATCTTCACCTGGCACAGCCCGCAGGGGGTGGCGCCGGTGCCGTAGTGCTCGGTGGCGTAGGGGGTAGTGACGTTGCGGATGTAGTCGTAGCACTTCGGCTTGTCGTGACCGGCCTCGGTGATGGCGTCGGCCGGGCAGCGGCGGATGCAGGCGCCGCAGGTCCCTTTGGCGTACCAGAGGCACCAGTCCTGGTGGCCGGCGTAGGGCCGGGGGGTCGGCGGCAGGTCTACGGCAGCCACCACCGAACCGAAACGCACCGCCTTGCCGAGTTCCGTAATCAGGCCGTCGGATAAACCGAAGGTGCCGTGGCCGGCGATCCAGGCGGTGTGCCGCTCCGACCAGTTGGAGGCGAGTCCATAGCGCTCGCTCTGCCGGTAGGCAAAGCCGGGCAGGCGCTCGGGGGCGACGGCGGGTATGCCGGCCTCGGTCAGCCTTGCGGCCAGATGCAGGCGCAGCGCGCAGTTGAAGGCCTCGCCAAAAAAGCGCGAGCGGGCCCAGCGCTCGGCCGGATAGTCGGTGGCCGAACGCTGGTCGGCGCGGGTCGCCTCGGTCTGCGGCAGGATGTAGCTGATGACCGTGAGGCGGCCGGCCGGCAGGGGAGCGGCGGGAAAAGCGAGAGCGAAGGCCTCGGCCGGGGTCCAGAAGAAGGGGCCGATATCGGCCTTGAGCATTTCGTAGAGGGGATCGTCGCCGCCCGCGAAGGCGACCCGCGGCTCGCCCCAGGCCCTTTCGCTCCTCCCCTCGCCGAGGGAGTTGGCCGCGGAGGCGCAGAAGTCGTGGATGATCCGCTCGATCCAGGCGGCGCGGTCAGCGCATTGGCTGCTCATCGGTCTTGCTCCTTGGGAAGAGCTGAAGCCGCCTCGTCCGGTCAGAGGCTGAGCGAGACGGTCAGCACCAAAGCCAGGGCGATTCGGTACCAGCCGAAGACGGCCATGCCGTGGCGGTTCAGGAAGGCGAGGAACCCCTGCACGGCGACCCAGGCGACGAGGCAGGAGACGACCATCCCGACGGCCAGTTCCGCCCCGCCGCTCGCCTGCAGCAGCAGCGGGCCCGCCTTCAGGAGGTCGTGGATGGTCGCGGCACCGAGGGTGGGGAGGGCGAGGAGGAAGCTGAACTGGGCCGCCGCCCGGGGCTGAAAACCCAGCAGCCGGGCGGCAACGATGGTCACCATGGAGCGGCTGGTGCCCGGCCACATGGCCAGGCACTGGGCGAAGCCGATCACCAGGGCGGCCCGCCAGGTCATGGCCCCGATCGGCTTCTCCAGGCGGCTTGCCTCGGCGGCTCCGGCCTTGCGGGCGTGGTGCCATTCGACCGCGATCATCAGCACACCGCCCGCCGCCAGAGCGAAGATCACCGGGCCGATGCCGAAGAGGTGTTCCTTGATCCAGCCGCCGGCGAGCAACCCGATGACGGCTGCCGGGAGGAACCCGGCGACAAGCTGCAGCAGGAGGTTGCGGCCGTCCGGGTCGCGGCCGGCCGCCCCCTTCAGCATCGAGGCGATGCTGGGCAGGTAGATCCCGAGGACCGCCAGCAGCGCCCCCGACTGGATGACGATCTCGAAGGCGTCGACGCCGGCCTTGGCCGCCGGATCGTCGTAGAGGCCGAGCCACTGGGAAACCAGGATCAGGTGCCCCGTCGAGGAGACCGGCAGGAACTCGGTCAGCCCCTCGACCACCCCCAGCACCGCGGCATCGAGAACAGAGATTACGGGCATTAGCTTGTCCTGCAAAATCTACCTGGGCCTACCGCGTCAGCTGGCGGTACTTGATCCGGTGCGGCCGCTCAGCCTCGGCGCCGAGGCGCTTCTTCTTGTCCTCCTCGTATTCGGAGAAGTTCCCCTCGAACCAGACCACCCTGGAGTCCCCCTCGAAGGCGAGAATGTGGGTGGCGATGCGGTCGAGAAACCAGCGGTCGTGGCTGATGACCACGGCGCAGCCGCCGAAGTTCTCCAGGGCCTCTTCGAGGGCCCGCATGGTGTTCACGTCGAGGTCGTTGGTCGGCTCGTCCAGAAGGATGACGTTGGCCCCCTCCTTCAGCATTTTGGCCAGGTGGACGCGGTTGCGCATGCCGCCGGAGAGGGTGGACACCTTCTTCTGCTGGTCGCTGCCGGAGAAGTTGAAGCGTGACACGTAGGCGCGGGAGTTGACCAGGTTCTTGCCGAGTTCGATCTGCTCCTGGCCGCCGGTGATCTCCTCCCAGATGCTCTTCTCCCCGTCGAGCTCGCGGCTCTGGTCGACGTAGGCGAGCTTGACCGTCTCGCCGACGCGGATGCTGCCGCCGTCCGC
>DASPGW010000241.1 GCA_035620395.1 Desulfuromonadales bacterium
GGCCGTCCCACACCCAGCCCCGCCGGCGGAAAATCCCCCGGCCGTCGCCAAGGTTGAAGATCAGCAGATAGTCGGCCTGTGGTTCGAAGACTTTGAGTTCCCGTCCCTCCAGGGCGGCCAGCAGGTTGTGCAACAGCACTGGATTCTGCCGTACCGCGTAGACGCCGACCTTGTCCAGCGGCCGCGGCCGAAAACAGATGCAGTCGCCGCCCCCGAAGATTTCCGGATGCTCGACCCCTTGCAGATGGTTGTCGACCAGCAGTCCTCCGTCCGGTCCGGTCGGCAGACCGGAATCGCGAAAGAGCGGAGGCGGCTCGATGCCCAGGGCCAGAAAGGCGAAATCATAGGAGAGGGAGGTTCCGCTGTCGAGAACCGCCCGGCCGTCCCGCACCTCGCGGGCTTTCGCCCCCTCGCGGACCTCCACCTGGCGCCGGCGCAGGGAAGCCAGCGCCAGCTGCCGCACCCGCTCCGGCAGGCCGCCCAGCAGCCGGTGGCCGACCAGCAGGGTGATTGCCGCCTGCCCGTCCGCCTGTTGCACCAGGCGCCGGAGGTTGCCCGCCAGCTCCGTTCCGGCCGCGCCGCCGCCGACCACGAGCAGTTCCAGCGAACGGGATTTCAGCTCGTCGAGGATGGCCTGTCGCGCCCGTTCGAGACCGTCGATCGGCTTGACCGGAACAATCCCCGGCCCGGCAGCGGCAACCTTTTCCACCGGCACGCGGCTGCCGACATTGCAGGAAAGGACGTCGTAGGCGAGCGCGGCGCCTGAGGCCAGGATCACCACCCGCCGGTCGGCATCGATCCTGACCAGCCGGTCCTCGACGAATCGCCCGCCGCGCTCCTCCACCATTTTCCGGACGTCGAAGCGGACCTGCGCCGGGCGGTAGGAACCACCGAGCAGCCCGGGACCCATCCCGGAATAGTAATGCCAGGGCGACGGGCTCACCAGGGTCACCCGATGGCCGCGCGCCGTGAATTCATGGAGACGGGCCATGACGGTCATGTGGGCATGCCCGCCGCCGGCCAATACGAGGTGTTTGCCCATGGGAAAAGCGTAGAGCCTCGGGGGCAGATGTCAACGACGACAGAAGATCGCAAGGACGAGTCGGCACCGGGGCAGGTCCAGGACCCGCCCCGGTGCCCTGAAAAAAACGGATCAGGCCGGAAGCGGCCAGTCGGTCCGGTACCCTTCCGGGTAGAAGTTTTCTTTCGTGCGGTTGAAATAGCCGAACTGCAGGCGGGGGATGGTGCGCTTGAGGCGGTCGAGCATCGTCTTCATCCCCAGCCCCTCGCCGGAGACGCCGATGGCGTTCCAGTACAGCACCGGATCGATGCTGAGGTTGCGCATCTGGATCAGGTCGAGCCCCGTCTCCTCCACCAGGCGTTCGAGGGCCGCTACCTCCTCTTCGCGGTCGCTGACGCCGGGGAATACCAGGTAGTTGAGCATGGTGAAGAGGCCGTTCTGCTTGGCCCGGCGAATCGATTCGAGCACGTCGGCAAAGGCGTAGCCGCGGGGCCGGTAGTAGGCGTTGTAGCGCGCTTCCAGCACCGAGTTGAGGGAGACGCGGATGGAGTCGACGCCGGCTTCGGCCAGCCGGTCGACGGCGTCGGGGAGCGAGGCGTTGGAATTGAAGTTGATCGTGCCGCGGGCGGTCGCCCGGCGCATCTGGCGCACCGCCGCGCAGATGGTGTCGGCCTGCAGGATGGGGTCCCCTTCGCACCCCTGGCCGAAGGAGACGATGGCGTTTTCCGCCTCCCGCAGATGCGGCACGGCGACCTGGCAGATCTCTTCGACGGTGGGGACGAAGGTGAGCCGCTCCTGGCTGGCCGGGCAGCAGTCCGACTCCTGCAGCGAGATGCAGCCGAGGCAGCGCGAATTGCAGGCCGGCGAGGTCGGCAGCGGCGCCTCCCAGCGGCGGAAGAAGAGGTTCTTGGCGGCGAAGCAGTGATAGTCGACGGCGCAGCGCGAGAGCTGCTCGAGCAGGCGATTGTCGGGGTGGTCGCGCAGCGTCCGGCGCACCAGCGGGTCGAGCTGACGGTCATCGAAGTGGCCGGGCTCCCACTGGGTGTTGCGGTCGACGCGCACCGCGGCGGCGTAGAAGCGCTCCTCCTCGACGCACCAGCCGACGGCGGTGTACGACCAGAGCGGCAGGGTCACATTCTTCCGCCCGTAGTCGGCGGCCGGCAGCAGGGTGCGGGTGTAGGCCGGGGTGAGAAAAGCGCTGACCGCCTGGATGCGGCCGCCGCCCCAGCTGCGCGGCAGGCGCTCGGCCGTCGTCGGCTTCCGGGTGCGGGGGTCGAAACCGATCGGCGGGGTGCCGGGGACGGTGAAGAGGCGGCTGCCGGCCGGCAGGGGAATCAGTTCGTCGGCACGGGGCAGACGCGGCGTCAGGCCGTTCATCCCCGCCATCAGCAGCTCGGGGTGCTCGAAAACCTCGCCCGCTTCGTCGGCGACCACGGCGAGAATGTTTTTTGTCGTTTTCATTTAAAATCCAGTCTTGCGTATCAGGTTCTGGTTCCAGACGCGAGCGAGAATAGCACAATCCCCCGCTCCGGAGCAATTTCCCCTTTCCAACCGCCGCCCCTGGCGCTATCCTTGGCCGCATGCGCACGACCCTCGCCACCCTGCACAGCAAGTTCATCCACCCCAGCCTCGCCCTGCCGTACCTGGCGGCCTTCTGCCGGCAGGACTGCGGCGAACTGCTGATCCGCGAATTCACCGTCCACGAACCGAAGGAGAGTGTGCTGGCCCAGTTGCTGGCCGAAGCGCCGGACGTGGTCGCCTTCTCCGTCTATCTCTGGAACCGGCGCGAGACGCTGGAGCTGGCCGACGCGCTCGCCGTCGCCTGCCCCGGGCTGCAGGTGGTCCTCGGCGGGCCGGAAGTCTCCTTCGACGGGCCCGAGCTCTTCGCCCGGCATCCCGGCATCGCCGCCATCGTGCGCGGCGAGGGGGAGATCCCCCTGCGCGGGCTATTGTCCGCCTGGAACCGGGGGGAAGAGCCGAACGGGGTGCCGCGCCTGGCCTGGCGGCGGGACGCGGCGGTGGTCGAGGGGCCCGACGCACCGCCGCTGAAAAGCCTCGATGTCATCCCCTCCCCCTTTACCCTCGGCCTGGTCGACACCTCCCGCGGTTTCGTCTACCTGGAAACCAGCCGCGGCTGCCCCTACGCCTGCGCCTTCTGCATGAGCGCTCTCGACGAGCAGGTCCGCTCCTTCTCCCCCGCCCGTATCGAGCAGGATCTGCTCTGGTTGATGCAGCGGCAGGTGCCGAAGATCAAGCTGGTCGACCGCACCTTCAACTACGATGCCGCCCGGGCGCGGAGAATCTGGTCCTTCATCCTCGAGCACAACCAGGGCTGCCATTTTCACTTCGAGATCGGCGCCCACCTGCTCGACGAGGCGTCGCTGGAGCTGCTCGAAACGGTGCCGGCGGGGATGTTCCAGTTCGAGATCGGCGTCCAGTCGACCCTGCCGGCCACCCTCGACGCCATCGGCCGCAAGGCCTCGCTGGAACAGCTGGAGCACGGCGTCCGCCGGTTGCGGGCGAAGGGGAACATCTGTCTGCACCTCGACCTGATCGCCGGGCTGCCCGGCGAAGGCTATCGGGACTTTCTCGCCTCGGTCGACCGGGTCGCGGCCCTCGCCCCCCACCACCTGCAGATCGAGCCAGTCAAGCTGCTGCCCGGCTCACCGCTGCGCTTGCAGGCGGCGAAACTCGGCATCCGCTTCGATCCCCACTCTCCCTACACCGTGCTCGCCACGGCCGGCCTCGACTTCGCCGACCTCGAGCGGCTGCGCGGCCTCTCCCGCCTCTTCGACCTGACCTTCAACAGCGGCCGCTTCAGCGGCTTCCTGGAAGGCCTTCAGGCGGCCTGCGGCTCGCTGGCCGGCGGGCTGGAGCGGCTGGAGGCTTTCTGGCGGCAGCGGAATCTCTTTCGCCACCCCCTCTCCCAGCGCGGCGTCTTCGAGCAAGTATGGGGATTCGTCCAGGCGGAGTTCGTCGGCGAAAGACGGGAAGAGCTGCGTGAGCGGCTTGCCCACGACTATGCCGGCAGCGAACGGGTGGTGCCGGAGAGCACCCCGGCATTCTTCGATACGCAGCTTGCCGAGGCGGAGACGCGGAAGGTGCAGGCCAGGGTGAGGGAGGAAAGCGACAGGGTGCGCGGCAAGGGCATCAAGCTGCAGCACTTCGCCGCTGCCTTCCGCCACCTGCCGGGAGAAGAAGGCCGGCGCGTACTGGTCTTTCTCTATCTGACCGAAACCGGCAAGGGGATGACAGTCAGGGAAATCCTGCTATGAAAAACCGTGACTCGTGACTCGTCACGGCTTCTCCTTCCCCCACACGTCCTTCAGATACCGGTCCCGCCCCGAGCCGTAGCGGTAGTTTTCGTAGCGCACGGGATTCTTCCGGTAGTAGTCCCGGTGGTATTCCTCGGCCGGATAGAAGATGGCGGCCGGGACGATCTCGGTGCGGATCGGGGAGGTGAATTGTCCCGAGGCCTGCAGCTTCGCCTTCGACTCGCGGGCAAGGCGCTCCTGCCCGGCGTCGTGGAAGAAGATCGCCGTGCGGTACTGGGTGCCGCGGTCGGCGAACTGCCCGCCGCCGTCGGTCGGATCGATGTTGCGCCAGAAAACCTCCAGCAACGCCCCGAAGCCGATCTTCGTCGGGTCGTAGAGAATCTCCACCGCCTCGGCGTGCCCGGTGCGCCCCGAACAAACCTCCTCGTAGGTGGGGTTCGCCTTCTCGCCGCCGGTGTAGCCGGGGGTCACCGAGAGCACCCCGTCGAGCTTCGCGAAGGGGGGCTCCATGCACCAGAAGCAGCCGCCGGCAAAAGTCGCCCTCTCCCGTGGTTCCGTCCCGCTCGTCAAATGCTTTTCTCCTTCGTCCACCCCCGGTTCCCTGGCCACCTGACAAAGCGAGAAGGTGAGTCCGAGGTCCTGCGGCTCGATGTATTTATAGCTTCTATCGATCCATTAAATAGGAAAATTTCCGTTTTGCAACGCCATGGAGAAGGCTCCGCCTTCGCCACCTTCGGGATCCCCGGCAGACCAGGCTCAGCCGATCAGTTTCGACCCCAGGTAGGACAGGGCCGGCCAGGCAATCAACACGGCAGTGATAAAGGCCATGAGCCCCAGCAGCAGCAGAACCATGATCACCCAGGTCGCTCTCAGGAAGTCGCCAAACTCGGCCACCTCCGGGTGCCACTGGGTTACGGGCAGGATATGATGTTCATGAAACCAGTGACTCACATTTCCGCGCCTCATGGCTGACCTCCTTCCTCCCTGAACTTTTTCTTATTATACCACATGAATTATCATTTTTTAATCACACGATGAAAAAGATTCAACCTGCCGGGAGTCCGAAGGAAATCGGCAGAAAATCGTTCGCAACCCTCTCCCCTTGCCGAGGCGGGGTCCGGCTAAACTCTGATGAATTTCACGAGGTAGGTGCTCGGTCCGACGGGGACGATGTGCTCTTCGAGAAAACCGCAGGGAGTGACGAGGTCTTCGACCTCGCCGGGAGAGAGGCGGATGGCGACCGGCGGGCCGGGCGGGCTCTCGATCTTGTCGAATTCGATGATCACCAGCCGGCCGCCTGGCCTGAGCACCCGGGCGACTTCACGGAGGGTGCCGACCGCCGCACCCTCCGTGGCCAGGTCGTGCAGGACGGTCGCCAGCAGGGCGACGTCGACGCTGGCATCGGCCAGCGGCAGGCGCCGGCCGACGTCGGCCACCTCGGCCCGGAGGCGGCTGAGGCCCAGCTCGCGCGCCCGCGTCCGCAGGGTCTCGATCCCCTCGGCCCAGAGGTCGACGGCGTGGATCATCCCCTGTTCGCCGATGAACTCCGCGGCGGCGACGGCATAGTTGCCGATCCCGCAGGCGACGTCGAGCAGAATGCTGTCGGGCTGCAGATTCAGCTCGGCGAAGACCTTCTGCGGGTCGACCAGGTCAAAGCTGCTCTTGCCGGCGGCGACGGGGTGCCTGTCCATGGCGGCGCCTATTTCCGGCCCGGGTCGAAGCGGGCGGCGTCGATGATCGACCAGAGGTGAATGATCCACCCCATGAGGATGATCCAGAGAAGGCTCGCCAGCGCGAACATGACCAGCGCGATCAGCGGTCGTCCCTGCACCAACTGTCCCAGGCCGGGGATGAAGAAGCTGCAGATCGCAGCCAGCACGTTGCCTCCGGAACCTTGCCCTGCCATGTTCGGTTCTCCAATCGATTATTTTCCAGGCAAAACGTCGAACCTGATTTTGGTTACCAGTATGGCCAGGGAGAGGATGATGGTAATGGCGTTCGCCAGAGTTATAACATAATCATCCTTCAAAATCCCGTACGCCAGCCACAAGCCGACCCCGACGGTAAAAAGCACGTACATGCCGAGCGATAGGGACTTGGTGTCCTTGTCCCTTAGCACCTTTACCGCCTGCGGCAAAAAGGCCAGGGTAGTGCATGATGCCGCAAAGTAGCCCACTGCATCGACGAGCGCCATATTTCTCAACCTCTTTTAAATTCCGATTTATCTGGACTGCTGCCCGCGCCGCCGGGTCAGGACATCATAGCTGCAATTGCGGGGAATGAGACAGCAAAACTTTCTCTTTGTAGAGAGAGAGACGTATACGACTGATTTCTCTGGGTAAAACCATCTTTTTTACGGTCCATGCAAAAAAAATTCCGGTCGCTGGGCCGTCACTTCAAAATGGATTTCCACTTTCGCCCCCGACTCGACTGCAGGCGCTTCGCTTGGCGCCTCCATGAGCGCTGAAGGACACCCGGGGCTATTCCGTATCTTACTGTTTTTACATTGATTTAAACAAGATCGCTGGGCCGGGTCAGGCCAGCCGGAGGATTTCCAAAAACCGGTTGACGGATGCCCTGACCAGGCACCGCACACCACCCATTTCATCCACCCGAATAGATACTCGACAAACCCTGTTCAGGCAATTGCGTTCTAAAAATAACCTATTGATATTAAATGGTTTTAGCATTTAAATGGATTCCAGCGGCTCACTGGTGAACCGCTGACGCACCACGAAAGGAGACAAAAAGATGGCGGGTCTACTGATCTTCATGCTGGTCTTTTTTCCGCTGATCCTCGGCTGCGCAGAGCTGGCAAAACACTTCAACCATCACGACCGGCATCAGCACTGAGTCGCGCCGGAGATCGAGGGTATAAAGGGGAACGGCCGCTCTTCCCGAAGAAGCAGCCGTTCCCCTTTTCCTTGCCACCACTCTCCCTCTCCATGCCAGGCTGAAATTTGGATGAATTGTCCGGGTCCGACCCCAGAGCGATGCAGCGCCGGTTTCGACCAAAATCCGTTCCGATCAAAGAGGCTAAAATGAAGCAGGAAAACGCACTGAGCAAAGGGTGGACAGTGGTCCTCGCCGGCACCGGCATCAATCTGGCCCTCGGCATTCTCTACGCCTACAGCATGCTCAAGGGAGACATCGGCAAGCTCTTCAGCGGCTCCGGCGACCCCTACGCCGTGGCCTGCCTCGCCTTCGCCGCCTCGATGATTCTCGGCGGCAAGGCCCAG
>DASPGW010000242.1 GCA_035620395.1 Desulfuromonadales bacterium
CAGAAGAAGGTGCCGGAAGTCGTCTCGGTGCAGCAGAACGTCAACCCCTCGGAGGGGAACGCCATCTTCGGCCGGGAAACCCTGCGCATTCTCGGCACCCCCGACCTTCTCGATATGGTCGGCAACATCCGCCTGCGCATCGCCCCGGCCTCCTTCTTCCAGGTCAACAACGAGCAGGCCGCCCGCATCTATGCGCTGGTGCGACAGTGGGCGCAGCTCTCCCGGCAGGAGGTCGCCCTCGACCTCTACTGCGGCATCGGCGGCATTGCCCTTCATCTGGCGGCCGACGCCGGCCGGGTGATCGGCATCGAATCCGTCGAGGAAGCGGTCCGCAACGCCAAGGAAAACGCTCGCATGAACGGGCTCGCCAATTGCACCTTTCTCGCCGGCGACGCAGCCGAACTGATCGAGGATCTCGTCTCCCAGGTCCAGCCGGGGAGCGTGGCCGTCCTCAACCCGCCACGCAGCGGCTGCGAACGACAGGTGCTGGAGGCGGTTGCCGGGCTGCAGCCGCGCACTCTGATCTACGTCTCCTGCGCCCCCGAGACCCTGGCCCGCGACCTCGACATCCTGGCCGTCCTCGGCTACCGGACGGCGGAGGTGCAACCGGTCGACATGTTCCCGCAGACGCCGCACGTCGAGTCGGTCGCCCGCCTGGTGCCTGCCGGCGAGGTGATGGCCGCGAAGCAGCGATGACTCCCGCCACCTGGAGCGCCCTGCTGCTGCTTGCCGCCGGCCTGCTTCACTCCTGCAGCCTGATGTGCCGCAAGCTGCCGCCGGCGCGACGTCCCGCTGTCTATCCGTCCACCCCACTCGGCCGGGGGACCATCGACCTCGCCTGGATTGTCCTCTTTCTGGCCGGAATCCGCCTCGCCTTCGGCCTTTCCCTCTGGCTCGGCATCGTGGCGGCAATCATCTACTTTGCTGTCCTCCCCTTCGTCTTCCAGCCCTCCCTGGCGCGGCTGCTGGGGTTCCGCAATCTGCGGGATTATCTGGATACGGTGGACAGGGAGAAATCCCCCTGACGATGCGGTAGCCCGTGCTCGGGTCATGCAGACCTCGAGCTACTGTCCCAGTGCCGCCAGACGTGCCTTCGCCTGGACCGCATACGGAGAATCGGGATACCTTTCGATGATCTCCCGATAGAGCTTGCCGGCATGCTCGGCGTTGGTCTGCTTCTCCTCGAATTGCGCCGTCTCGTAGAGTTCCTTGGCCCGGTCGCCGCAACCGGCCAGAGACAGAGCGAGACAAAGCACCAGCAACAGTCTGCGCATCACCTACCTCCTTCACCTTTAATTTTCATGCCACAGCAGCAGTGTAGCAGTTGATTCCCCGCTTTGCACCCCACCCGTCCGTCCCCCGGGCACTCGGAACCCTTGCAAAAGAGACCGCAACCCACTATAGTGTCTCGAAATTTTACACCCTCTGAAGAAATGCGAGCGTCAATGAAAACTCTCGATTGCCGTGCCCATAAATGTCCCCACCCCGTGGTCGAAACCCGCAAACTGCTGCTCGCCGAACCGGGCCTCCCGCTCACGGTCCTGGTGGGTGACGAAACCGCCCGGGAGAACATCTCGCGCCTGGCCAGGAACCAGGGCTACGAAGTTCGGGTCGGAACCACCGAGGGTGGCTTCGCCCTCGAGTTGAACCCCGGCACGAAACCGGCCGAAGCAGCGGCGGGAGCGGCCGTACAGGGGAAGACGGTCGCCTTCATCGCCGCCGACACCATGGGGAGCGGCAGCGATGAGCTGGGACGCATCCTGCTGAAGAATTTTCTCTTCACCCTGACCGAACTGGAGGCCGTCCCCGATGTCCTGCTCTTCGTCAACGCCGGAGTGAAGCTCACCACCCAAGGGTCCGAGGCGCTGGAGGCCCTGGAGAAACTCGCCTGCCTGGGGGCCGACATCGCCTCCTGCGGCCTCTGCCTCGACTATTATCACCTCAAGGATAAGCTGGCGGTGGGACGGGTCACCAACATGCTCGACATCGCCGAGACCCTGCAGAAGGCGGGGCGGACCATCCGCCCTTGAAACATCGAGAATACGGGAGTAGTTCGTAGCCTGGTGGCGCGCCCGGTCTTCAAAACCGGTGAGGGGCGTATCCCGTCCCTGGTGAGTTCGATTCTCATCTACTCCCGCCAAATCCCCCTTCCACTGGCGGCCTGCCCATGAACGACAAAAACACCCTTCTGCGCCGACTCCCCGCCGTCGACCGACTGCTGAACGAGCCGGCCCTGCGCGACCAAGCCGGGGACATCCCACATCTTCTGCTGGTCGAAGCGGCGCAGCAGACGGTGGCCGAGTTGCGCAAGGAGGTCCTCGCCGGGGCATCGCCCGACCTTTCTCCGGCAATCGTTGCCGCCCGCGCTGCCGCTCTCGCCCGGGCCAGGACCGAGCCGGCCCTGCGGCCGGTGATCAACGCCACCGGCACCCTGCTGCACACCAACCTTGGCCGGGCGCCTCTCGCCCCGGCCGCCCTGGAGGCGGTCACGACGGTCGCCCGCGGTTATTCCAACCTCGAGTTCGACCTCGCCAGCGGCGAGCGAGGCCACCGCTATAGCCACATCGAAGAACTGCTGCTGCGCCTGACCGGCGCCGAGGCGGCGACCGTGGTCAACAATAACGCCGGGGCGGTGCTGCTCGCCCTGACGGCGCTGGCCAAGGGGAAGGAGGCCATCGTCTCGCGCGGCGAAATGATCGAGATCGGCGGCGCCTTTCGCGTTCCCGAGGTAATGGCTGCCGGCGGCGTGCTGCTGCGCGAGGTGGGGACTACCAACAAGACCCACCTGCGCGACTACCGTGAAGCGATCGGCGAAGCGACCGGGCTGCTGCTCAAGGTGCATACCAGCAACTACCGCATCGTCGGTTTCACCGCTGCCGTCACTGCCGCCGAACTGGTCGGACTCGGCCGCGAGCACGGTTTGCCGGTGATGGAGGATCTCGGCAGCGGCATGCTCCTCGACCTCTCCCCCTTCGGCCTCCCCCGGGAACCGACCGTCGCCGAAGCGGTGGCGGCGGGAATCGACGTCGTCACCTTCAGCGGCGACAAATTGCTCGGCGGCCCCCAGGCGGGCCTCATCGTCGGTCGGCGTGCAGCGATCGAGAAGATCCGCAAACACCCCATGGCCCGCGCCCTGCGCAGCGACAAGCTGACCCTGGCGGCGCTGGAGGCGACGCTCCGCCTCTACCTCGATCCGCAGCGGGCGCTGGCCGAAATCCCTGTCTTGCGCATGCTGGCGGTTCCCGCCACCGAACTCCGGAGCCGCAGCCGCCGGTTGGCCCAAAAACTCGCGAAGGCGATTGGCGAGGCGGCCCGCATCGAGGTGGTCGCCGAAACCTCGACCGTCGGCGGCGGCGCGCTGCCGCTGACCGAACTGCCCGGCTTCGCCGTGGCGGTGGCGCCGCAGAACCTCTCGGTTGACGCCCTGGCCGCCCGCCTGCGCACCGGCACCCCACCAGTGGTGGGACGGATTCAGGAAGGTCGTCTGTTGCTCAATCCCCGCACCATCGCCCGCAGCGAGGAGGTGGATCTCCTGCGCGCCGTGACCGACGCCTTCTCTCTATGACCCCGACTCCCCGCCACTTCATCATCGGCACCGCCGGCCACGTCGACCACGGCAAGACCGCCCTGATCAAAGCGCTCACCGGCCAGGAGACCGACCGGCTCAAGGAGGAGAAGGAGCGCGGCATCTCCATCGAGCTCGGCTTCGCCCCCTTCCGCCTGCCGGGCGGGGAGATCGCCGGAGTGGTCGACGTCCCCGGCCACGAGCGCTTCATCCACAACATGCTCGCCGGCGTCGGCGGCATAGATCTGGTACTGCTGGTGGTCGACGTCATGGAGGGGGTGATGCCGCAGACCCGCGAGCATCTGCAGATCCTGCAACTGCTCGAGGTTCCGCGCGGCATCGTCGTCCTCACCAAATGCGACCTTGCCGATGAAGACTGGATCGACCTCGTCGAGGAGGAGATCCGCGAGGAGGTGGCCGAAACCTTTCTCGGGAACGCCCCCTTCTGCCGGGTCTCCGCGCTCGGCGGTACGGGCATCCCCGAACTGGTGCAGACCATCCGCGAGGTGCTGAAGAGCAGTGTTCCGAAGGACGCCGACGGGCCGCTGCGCCTCCCCATCGACCGCCATTTCAGCGTGGCCGGTTTCGGCACGGTGGTGACCGGCACCCTCCTCTCCGGCAAGGTCAAGGTCGGCGACACGGTGGAGGTCCTCCCCCCCGGCGAACGGGTGCGAGTGCGCGAAGTGCAGGTGCACGGCAGAAAGATGGAGGAGGCGGCGGCCGGTCAGCGGGTCGCCCTCAACCTGGTCGGTCTCGACCGGCAGCGACTGCAGCGCGGCGCCGTGGTCGGCACACCGGGGATATTCGAACAGACCGAGCGGCTCGACGCCCGCCTTACCCTGCTGCCGACGGCACCGCGGCCGCTCAAGTTCCGCGATCCGGTGCATTTCTTCCTCGGCACCGCCCGGGTGGTCGGCGTGGTGGCGCTGCTCGACCGCGACCTGCTGGAGCCGGGGGAGAGTGCCATCGTCCAGATCCACCTCGACCGGCCGCTGGTTGCCCACCGCCAGGACCGCTTCATCCTCCGCTCCTATTCGCCGATGACCACCATCGGCGGCGGTGTCGTTATCGATCCCAATCCGGTCAAGCACCGCCGCTTCCGTGCCGAGGTCATGCAGGCGCTCGCCGAACTCGAATCGGGAGAAAAGTCGTTCCTGCTGCAGAAGCTCCTCGAGCAGGGATGCGCCAGGGTGAAGGAGCTCGAGCTCATCTCCGGGATGGGCCAGGAGCGGATCGCCGGCCACCTGGAGAAGCTGGAAGCCGAAGGGAAGCTGGTTAGCCTCGCCGACCAGTGGGTGACCGCCGAGACGGTGCGCGCCTGGCGCCTCAGACTGACCGAAGAGACCGACCGCTTTCACGCCGCGACCCCGCTGCTCCACGGCATCCCCCATGCGACGCTGAAGGGCGCCTTGCCGCCGGCTCTGGCGCCAAAAGCCTTCGATCAACTGCTGGCCGCCGCTCTGGCCGAAGGGGACCTGGCCCAGCAGGGGGAGCTGCTGGCCCGGCCCGGCTACGCCCCGACGCTCTCGGCCGCAGAACAAAAAACCGTCGAGCGGATCGAGGCGGCTTACCGCGAGGAGGGCGCGCAGGCGAAAAACAAGCAGGAGATGCTCGAGCGGCTGGGCCTCGACCCGGTACGCACCGAACCGCTCCTCGCCTACCTCTTCAGCACCAGCCGCCTGGTAAGGCTCAGCGACGAGAGTTTCTTCCATATTGACACCTACCGCAGCGCCATGGGAAAGCTCAAGACCCACTTTGCCGGCCAGGAGACTCTGACCCTGGCCGAATTTCGCGACCAGTTGGGCAGCGCCCGCAAACAGGTGCAGGCCTTCCTCGAGCACTGCGACGCTCTCAAATACACCCTGCGCAAGGGGGATGCGCGGGTGGCGTGGAAACTGCCGAAAGACAGCTAATTGTCCCACATGTCCTATAGGTCCCAACAGTCCCATGCGACCAGTGGGACCTGTAGGACACATAGGACCTGTGACTATCCCGAAAAAACCAGAAAGGAGGTGACCCCATGACCGAGAAACCCGTTCGTCTGACCAGCCTCTCCCGTTCCAGCGGTTGAGCCGCCAAACTGGCCCCCGGGCCGCTGGCGCAGGTGCTGCGTCAACTTCCCACCTTCGAGGATGAGAACCTCCTCTCCGCCGCCATTCCCTTTG
>DASPGW010000243.1 GCA_035620395.1 Desulfuromonadales bacterium
AGGACCGAGTTGCAGGCCGATTTGCGCGAGGAGCCGGTGCCGACGACGTCGCCGACGAAGGCGACCTGGAAGCCGTCCTTGCGGAACTGCGCGATCTCGGCGTTGCCTTTGGGGAAGCGGGTCTTGCCCATGGCCAGGGCGTGCAGCGGGATGTCCGGGCGGCTCCAGGCATCGCCGGCCGGAGAGAAGTCGTCGGTGTTGATCTCGCCGTCGACCTTGAAAACCTTGAGTTTGATCGTCTCGGGGACCCCTTTGCGGTTGGTGAACCACTCGGCGTCGGCCCAGCTCTTGAGGACCTTCTTGGCGGCGGCGTTGCTCTTGGCGAGCTCGACCACCTGGTCGAAGGCGTCGTAGACCAGGGTGATGCCGGCGAGGGCGCAGGCAGCCTCTTCGGCCAGCGCCTTGTCCTTGAGCGCCTCGACCAGCGGGGCGACGTTGTAGCCGCCGATCATGGTGCCGAGGATCTTGACGGCATCCTTCTTCGCCACCAGGGGCGATTTGATCTCCCCCTTGATGATCTGGCCGAGGAAGCCGGCCTTCACCTCGGCGGCGGGGTCGACGCCGGGGGAGATCCGCTCCTTGAGCAGGTTGAGGAGGAAATCCTCTTTCCCCTTGGGCGGGTTCTGCAGCAGTTGGCAGAGGTCTTTGGCCTGCTCGGCGCTGAGCGGCAGGGCGGGGATCCCCTGGGCGTTGCGCTCGGCCTCATGTCTCAGATAGGCTTCGATCATCTCTCTCCTCCATGGAAAAGTTGCGCTTCGGTCGTCGCGACCGGTTCGCGCGGCGGTTCGGAAAACAAGCTGAAATCAAGGCGTCGGCGGCCGGACGGGGGGAAATTCCGACCTTGAAATTCTGCATACTGTATACGATTGACCGAGTCGTTGTCAACGGCGATGTCGGGTACATCAAGGAGGAAATCTTGTACCGAACCCTCTAAAACAGATGCCCGCAGGCAGGCAACGCGACATATTCTGTCACACCTTCCCGTTAGGCTGGGATCAACCAACCAGGAGAGGTGATCCATGTTCGAATTCGTTATGGTGCTCTGCTTTGCCTACGCGGGCTTCTGCTTTCTGCTGCCGGGGACAAAAGAGAAAGGGATCGGGGGGAGCGAGGGGAAGCGAAAAGGCGGGTCCGGCAAGGCGAAGGGAGCGGCGAGCCCCCTCAGGCCCCGCGGGAGAAGCTGCCGGAGGCGGAACGAAGAAGCGCCGAAAAGGCCTCTGCTGTCACGGGCTGGCTGAACAGGTAGCCCTGCATCAGATGGCAGCGGCAGGCCTGCAGCAGATCCCTTTGCGCGGGCGTTTCGACCCCTTCGGCGAGAGTACTGAGTCCCATTTTCCGGGCAATCTCCACGATCAGGCCGACCAGCGCCGCATCATTCCGGCCGGGTTCGAGATCGCGCACGAAGGAGTGGTCTATCTTGATGCGGTCAATGGGCAACTGTTTCAGGTAGTTCAGGGAGGAGTAGCCCGTGCCGAAATCGTCGATCGCCACCTTGATGCCCCGCGCCTTGAGGTCGGTCAGCGTTTCGATGGTCCGGTCGATATCGTGGATGACCGAGCTTTCGACAATCTCCAGCTCCAGGCATTCCGGGGCCAATCCCGTTTCCTTCAGCACCGCCTCGATCAGGTGGACCAGACCGGCATGGCGGAGCTGCCTCGGCGACAGGTTGACCGCAACCGGCAGGGGTCTGCCGACCAGTTTCTGCCACCTGGCCGCTTCCCGGCAGGCCTCGCCCAAGACCCACGCGCCGATGGCGAAGATCTGCCCGGACTCTTCGGCCACGGGAATGAACCGGTCCGGGGGGATCTCCCCCAACTCCGGGTGGTGCCAGCGGATCAGCGCCTCGGCGCCGATGATCGCATCACTGCGAACATCGACCTGCGGCTGATAGTGGAGGCTGAGCTGATCGAGCTCGATCGCCCGGCGCAACTGGTTCTCCAGGGTAATCCTGGCCAGGGCGTGCTCATTCATGCTGGCGGTGTAGAGCTGGAAAACGCTGACGCCCTGATCCTGCGCCCGGCTCAGGGCAGCATCGGCATTGCGCTGCAGTTCGTTCTCTTCACCGCCATCTTCCGGATACATGGCGAGGCCGAGAGAAACGGTGAGATAGAGTTCCCGTTCGTTCGCGATAAAGGGGGACGAAAATGTCTCCTGTATTTTGCGCGCCAGTCGGGCGCAATCGTCGCCATGGCGGACATTGGGAAACAACAGCAGGAACCGTCCGTTTCCCAGGCGGGCTACCGTATCGTCGGCACGCAGGCATCCCGTCAGCCGGCCGGCAGCCTCTCTGAGCACCAGATCGCCGGTGGCGTGCCCATAGCTGTGGTTGATCGTCCGGAAGTGATCCAGACCGAGAACGGCGACCGCCACCCGCCCGTCGAATCGGCGGGCCGAGGCGAGGGCGAGTCGCAGACGGTCGCGGAACAGGGTCCGGTTCGGCAGGCCGGTGAGTTGATCATGGTGAGCCAGATGGGCAAGCCTTTGGTGTACCCGACGGCGCAGACGGTGACTGCGCTGGGTCGTCAGAATCTGTTGCCGCAGCCGGGACTCGCCCAACCGCAGCCCCGCCGCGCCGAGCAACCAGAGTCCCAGGCAGGCGGCGGAGGTGACCAGCGCCTGCCCCCGGGCACCGGGTTGCAGATCATCGACCGCCAGGGAGATGCCAAGGCCACCGGGAAGGCCCGCCTCCCGACATCCCTGCTGGTCGTGGCAGGCCGAGCACTCCTGTCGACCTCGGGCCAGGGCCTCGCCGTGAGCCCGCTGCCGAAACGACAGGAGGCTGTAACCCATCAGCGCAACGATGACCACTGTCCAGAGCAGGCCGAGCCCCAGGGTGTACCGCCGCAGATACCTGAAGGTATCTGGTCCCTGGCATGCTTTCCCCACCCTCCTGACCCCTGATTGCCTTGGCACTTTCGTCTCTATCCCCCTCGTTTTCATCTGCCGGTCGCAGTCGCCGGCCGGCCGATGTCCTGGCCGCTGCGGGTGCGGCGCAGAAGCACCGAGCCGGATCCCGTATCGAAGATGATCTTGCGCCCTGCCTCGCCGCCGACATCGGCGCCGACGACCGGAATGCGGTGCCGCTCGAGGGAACGGCGGGCGAGGTCGATGTTGCGTTCGCCGACCGAGAGCAGACCATTGGAGTTTTCCCACATCGCCGCACCGCCGAAGAACTTGGCCGTGAGGCGGCCGCGACTGCAACCGAAGATCAGCAGGCGCTCGACGAGGAGGTCGATGGCGACGTTGCCGTAGCGAGGGGTGGGCAGCCCTTCACCGTTCCAGAGGGGAAGCAGGTAATGGTTGATGCCGCCGACCCGGCAGACGGGGTCCCAGAGACAGACAGCCACGCAGGAGCCAAGAATGGTCGTCACGCGGTGCGGCCGGGGATCGGCGAAGATTCCCCCCGGATAAAGGTAGTGGCTCAATTCGGGCAAAGAGGCATCCATGATGGCAGCGAACTCCCGGGAGGGGGATCAGAACAATTCCGTCTGCCCGAAGAGGACGAAGTTCCCTTCCGGGGCCAGCGCCTGGACATCTTGGGCCAGTTCGGTCAGAACCAGGGTAAAGACGCTGCCGGCGCCGGGGGCGCTTTCCAGCAGAACGCTGCCGCCGAGCAGTTCGGCCAGCGAGCGGGTGATGCTCAGCCCCAGTCCGTGGCCCCGGTGGCTCTTGGTGCTGCCGGCTTCCAACTGGCGAAAGCGGTCGAAGACCGCCTCCTGGTCGGCCGGGTCGATGCCGGCCCCCATATCCCGCACCGAAATGCGCATCGCCCCCTGGCCTCCACGCACATCGATCTCGACCACATTCCCTTCCGGGCTGAACTCGATGGCATTGGCCAGCAGGTTGCGGACCATCAACTGCAGCATCCGGGGATCGGTGACCAGCGGCAGGGAATGGAGGCCGACCCGCCGCAGGCTGAGTCTCTTCGCCTCGGCCTGGAGCGCCATCTGACCGACGACCTCCGCCACGATCGCAGCGGCATCGGTCAGGGCGGGGGACGGCACCGCATCGCCCGCCTCGAGCTCGGCGGCAGCGAAGATGTTCTCGAGCTGGAAGTCGAGAGCGTAGGCTTCGGCGTAGATCAAGCGGGCGATCAAGGCGCCCTGCTCTCCTCCGGCCTCGCCGGTGATCTGGGTGGCCAGCCCCAGGATGGCGGCCAGCGGATTGTTGATCTCGTTGCGGATATTGGAGAGAAAGTGACTCTTGAGCGACTCGGATTCCTGCAGCTTGCGGTTGGTCGCCTCGAGCTTGAGGGTCACCTCCCGCAGGTCGTTGAGGGCCCGGCGGTTGAATTCCAGCCGCTCCTGAAGCGCAGCAATCAGTTCCTGGTCCGTCAGCCTGTTCATGTCATATTCCCTTCCGGCAAATAGAGCACCCGCGAGAAGATGCAGCGTCATTAAACCCGCATTTAAACATATACGCGAATGTAGGGGCAGGCCCCTGTGCCTGCCCAGGGCGGCCACAGGGGGCCGCCCCTACAGGTTTCCCTGATAGGCCTCGAGCATCGCCGGTGCGATTTCCGCCAGCGGCAGAACGCTGCCGGCCGCCCCCAGGCGGATCGCCTCCTTCGGCATGCCGAAGACGACGCAGCTCGCCTCGTCCTGGGCCAGGGTCACGGCGCCGGCCTGCCGGAGTTCCAGCAACCCCCGGGCGCCGTCGTCGCCCATGCCGGTCAGGATGACGCCGATCGCGTTGCGGCCGGCATACCGGGCCGCCGAGCGAAAGAGGACATCGACCGAGGGGCGGTGCCGGCTGACCAGCGGGCCGTCCTTGATTTCGACGCAGTAGCGCGCGCCGTTGCGCTTGAGCAGCAGGTGGCGGTTGCCCGGCGCAATGAGCGCCCGCCCGGGGATCACGCTGTCGCCGCTGGCGGCCTCCTTGACCGCGACGCGGCAGATGCCGTCGAGCCGCCGGGCGAAGGCGGCGGTGAAATGCTCCGGCATGTGCTGCACGATGACGACGCCGGGGGCGTCGTGCGGCAGGGCCTCGAGGAAAATGCGCAGCGCCTCGGTGCCGCCGGTGGAGGCGCCGACCACCACCACCTTTTCCGTGGTCCGGATGATTTCGCCCCCGCATGATTTGCGCAGCACCGCATCGGCAGTCAGCTTGGGATCGACATCCGCCCGCGCCGCGGAGAGCGGCCGGAGTCGGGCAGTTGCCGCCGCCTTGACGGCATCACAGAGCAGAACCCGCGACTCTTCGATAAACTGCCGGGCGCCGAGCTTCGGTTTGTTGATGATCTCCACCGCCCCGTACTGCAGGGCCTTGAGCGTCGTCTCCGCCCCCTTCCCGGTCAGGCTGGAGCAGATCACCACCGGGATCGGATGCTGGCTCATGATCTTCTGCAGAAAGGTCAGGCCGTCCATCCGCGGCATCTCGATGTCGAGGGTGATGACATCGGGCAGCTGCTGGCGGATCTTGTCGGCGGCGAGAAACGGGTCGGCGGCCGTCCCGATGACCTCGATGGCCGGATCGCCGGCCAGAATTTCCGTCATCGCCTGACGGATCACCGCCGAGTCGTCGACGATCAGGACCTTGATCTTTGCGGGCATAGTGAGTGCGTCGATTCGGGGTTGCAGGAGCGCCTACAGTTTCCGATAGGCTGCGGGCGCCACCTGGACCACGGGCAGCCCCATGCCGTGCAGGGATTCGGAATGGCCGGTAAACAGATAGCGGCCGGGCGGCAGACAGCCGCAGAAACGCTGCAGCAGGGCCGTCTGCTGATTCCTGTCGAAGTAGATCATCACGTTGCGGAAAAAGATGATGTCGACCGGCTCCCGCAACCCGAAATTTTCCTCCATGAAGTTGAGCCGGCGGAACTGGACCTTCGCCCGCAGCTCAGGCACCACCCGCACCTGGCCTTTTTCCGGATCCCGGCTGCGCAGCAGATATTTCTTTTTCAGCGCCTCGGGTACCGGCTCCACCCGCTCCTCCCGGTAGATGGCCAGCCGGGCCTTCTCCAGCACCCGGGTGGAGATGTCGGTGCCCAGAATGAAGAAGTCGAAGCCGGGATGCGCCAGGGCGAATTCGCTCAGGACCATCGCCAGGGTGTACGGTTCCTCGCCGGTGCTGCAGCCGGCGCTCCAGACGCGCAGCGGCCGCTGCAGGCCGACGCCGTACGTCGTCAGCAGGCGCGGCAGCGCCACCTCGGTGAGGAAGTCGAAATGCTTCGCCTCACGAAAAAAGTCGGTCTTGTTGGTGGTGACCACGTCGATGAGGTTGACCAGCTCCCCCTCCCCGCTGCCCGGGCCGAAGAGGTAGTCGCAGTACTGGCCGTAGGTGGCCAGCCCGAGGCCGCGCAGTCGCTTGCGCAGCCTCGCTTCCAGCATGTTTTTTTTATGCGGCGGCATCTTGATGCCGCATTGGTCGTGGATCAATCGGCTCAGACGGACGAAATTCTTCTCCGAGATGCCGTCGGCGTACTCTCGGCAACTCTCGCCTCCAGGCTGCTTCATGGCCAACATCCCCCTCATCCTCTCAGGCCGAGACCGCGGCAGCCCCTTCGCCGACACCCTGCACCAGAGAGAGCTCGTCGGTGGAAAAAACCCGGTCGATGTCGAGAAGGATGAGGAACCGGCCGTCGTGGTTCCCCATGCCCCGGATGAATTCGGTCTTCAGCCGGGTGCCGATGCGCGGCGGCGGCTCGATCTGCTCCGCCTCCAGCTCCAGCACCTCCTGGACCGAGTCGGCAACCGCGCCGACGATCGTGGCTTCGCCATCGGCGGTGATCTCCAGGACGATGATGCAGGTGTCCCGGGTCGTTGCCGTCGCCGCCAGCCCGAACTTGAGTCGCAGGTCGACCACCGGCACCACGCTCCCCCGCAGGTTGATCACCCCGAGCATATACCCGGGCGTCTGCGGCACCCGGGTGGGGGGGATAAAGTCGAGAACCTCCCGGGCCTTGGTCACATCGACGGCAAAAGTCTCTTCCCCGAGCCTGAAGGTCAGATATTGCCTCGTCATATTCGCCGTGCTCATCACCTTGTCTCCGTTTTTCTAGAATCGTTCGAAATCGGCATCCAGCTTGTCCCCGGACCGCTCGCCGCGCACCAGTTCCAGGTCGATAGACGGTCCCTGTACCTTGCCGTTTTTCAGCGAGAGCCCTTGGCTCCCACCCACGTCCACGAAACGGCCGTCGCGCTGCCTTTCATCGAACCGGACCGTTGCTGCCACCTGTCGCTCGCGGGCACGCTGACCCTCTTCCACCTTGAAGAAGGCGATCAATTCCTGCAACTGCTCCGACTGCCCGTTCAGTTCCTCCGCCGTCGAAGCCATCTCCTCCGAGGCCGAGGCGTTCTGCTGGATCACCTGGTCGAGCTGCTGGATCGCCTTGTTGATCTGCTCCGCCCCGGCATCCTGCTCCCGGCTCGCCGCGGCGATCTCCTGCACCAGCTCCGCCGTCTTCTGGATGCTGGGCACCAGCGCCTCCAGCATCCGGCCGGAGCGCTCGGCCACGTCCACGCTGGAGACCGACAGTTTGCTGATCTCACCGGCTGCCACCTGGCTGCGCTCGGCGAGCTTGCGCACTTCGGCGGCCACCACCGCAAAGCCGCGGCCGTGATCGCCGGCCCGAGCCGCCTCGATAGCGGCGTTCAGGGCCAGCAGATTCGTCTGCCGGGCGATCTCCTCGATGATCATGATCTTGCCGGCGATCTCCTTCATCGCCGCCATGTTCTCGGCGGCCGCAGCGCCCGCCTGGCGCGCGTCCTCGGCCGCCTTGACCGCGATCTTCTCGGTCTGCAGGGCGTTGTCGGCGTTCTGCCGGATGTTGGCGGTCATCTGCTCGATGCTCGAGGAGGCCTCCTCGGCGGCCGCCGCCTGCTCGGTCGCCCCCTGGGTCATCTCTTCCGAGGCCGTGCTCATCGCCTGGCTGCCGGAGGCGACGTTGTCGGCCGCCACCTTCACGCCGGCCGCCACCTCGCGCAGTTTCTCGACCATCGACTTCATCGACCGGACCAGCTGCCCGGCATCGTCTTTCTCCTGGACCTCGATCTCGACGGTCAGGTCACCGGCAGCCACCTTGCCGGCGATATCGGCCGCCTTGATGGCGGCGTTGAACAACAGAAGAGTCTTGCGAATGGCCAGGTAGAAGACCACGACCGAGGCAAGCAGCAGCCCGGCAAAGACCAGCGAGCTCTGGTAGATGTTCTTCCACATCGCCGCATGCAGGGCGGTCACGTCGCTCTGGAAGAAGAGGATGCCCGTCGTCTCCCCCGCGGCGTCCTTGAGCGGCCCCATGCTGACGATATACTGCCTGCCGTCGATCTCCGCATCTTCCACCACCATCCGGTCGAGGCCCTGGCGCAGATCCAGCTGCGCCGCCAGTTTGAGGGCGATCGCCTTGTCGGTTGAGTCGAGCAGCGCAAATTCTCCGACTTCCTCGTTGCCGACCTCGGAGGACTTGCTCTGCAGGAAGTCCTTCGTCAGAAAGACGGTCGCGTCGTCCCCGGTAATCTCCTTGGCCCGGTGGAAAAGATGGTCGATCTCCTCCGAGAGTTCCATATAGCCGATCGGCTTACCCTGAAAACTGACCGGCTGGATGGCACGCAGGGAAAAGAAGTTCTTGCCCATCTCGATTCCCCAGGCAAGAGCATTCGTCTGCGCGGCCTTCTTGTACGTCACCCGTTCCAGCTTGTCACCGAACTGCGGCGGCTTGTGAGCGCGCAGCAGAACCGTGCCGTCGGGCCGGACGAAATACATGTGGGTGATGTTGTTCTTCGTCTTGATCTCGTCAAAGTAGGGCTTGGCCGTCGCCAGAAGTTCGTCGCGTTTCCCTTCGGCCTGCAGCCGCATCAGGCTGTCGATCTTGCTGAAGCCGGCGAGCGCCCGGGCCAGACCCTCGGCATCGGCCTCGATGAGGGAGGGGAACAGGTTCAGCGCCCCTTCCATCTTGGATACCAGGGTTTCGCGCAGCTGGCGATCCTGGCTGCGGTAGTTGAACACCCCCATGACGGCGCTGCAGCAGACGAACACCGCCACCAGCACCAGAATCACCCTCGACTTGAAATTTGCACCTTTCATCTCCGTAACTCCCCTTCGTATGTTTTATAGGAAAATCTGTTACCGATTTGCCGATCCAAACTATCAAAACCTTCCAGCGCAGGCCTCAGCCCCTCAAGGCTTTCATCTCTGTCAATTCGGCGTTTTCAACCAGACGCGGCACGTCGAGAATCAGCGCTACCGTGCCGTCCCCCAGGATAGTGGCGCCGGAGAGTCCGGCGACCTCGCGGTACATGCGCCCCAGCGACTTGATTACCGTCTGGTGGCTGCCGATCACCTGGTCGACGACGAAGCCGACCCGCTGCCCCTCGGTTTCGGCAATCACCACCTGCTCGATCGCCGGCGGCTCGCCGCCGACGCCGAACTGTTCGCGCAGCCGGATGTACGGCACGATCTGCCCCCGCACGTCGACCAGATGCCGCTCTCGTGCCTTGGCCGATCCTGACCGTTTCAGCTCGATGCATTCCTCCACCGATGAGAGGGGCAGAACGAACTGATCCTTGCCGATCTGCACCAGCAGGCCGTCGATGATCGCCAGCGTCAGCGGCAGCTTGACGGTGAAGGTGGTCCCGTCTCCCGGCCGGCTCTCGATTTCAATCGAGCCGCGCAACTCCTCGATGGTCTGTTTGACCACGTCCATGCCCACCCCGCGACCGGAGACGCTGGTCACGCTGGCCGCCGTCGACAAGCCCGGCAGAAAGGTCAGCGCGAAGATCTCCTTGTCGGTAAGTTCCGCGCCAGCCGCTACCAGTCCGTTCGCCGCGGCCTGGGCCTGGATGGCATGGCGATCGATGCCGCGACCATCATCGCTGATGCGGATCAGGACATTCGGACCGGCATGGGTCGCCGACAGATGAATTCTTCCCCGCCCCGGCTTGCCGGCAGCCCGGCGAACCGTCGGCGATTCTATTCCGTGATCGATGCCGTTGCGGATCAGGTGCACCAGCGGGTCGTAGATGCGGTCGATCACCGTCTTGTCCAGCTCCGTTTCGGCTCCCTCGGTCGTCAGTTCGATCTCCTTGCCCAGCTCTGCCGACAGGTCCCGGACCAGCCGCCGGAACTTGCTGAACGTCGAACCGATGGGGAGCATGCGGATACCCAGCACCTGGTCCCGCATCTGCCAGGTCAGGCGTTCGACATCCTCGGCCACCGCGACCAGTTCGCCATCGCCCTTGCGGGCGGCAAGCTGGCTGAGGCGGGCCTGAACCGTCACCAGCTCCCCCACCAGGTCGACCAGGGAATCGAGCTTGTCGGAGCGGACCCGGATGCTGCTGCCCAGGTCCTGAACCTGCCGTTCACGATGGATTTTTTCCACCTGTTCCTGTTCGGCAAGGGCCGAAGCGATCTTGCCGCCATCGACCAGGCCTTTCTCCACCAGCACTTCCCCCAGCCGCTGACGCTCCTGCAGAGCGGCCTGCAGCGCCGACAGCGACAGATCGCCGCGCTCCACCAGAATCTCACCCAGGCGGCGGACCTCGGTGGTCGCTTCGGGAAGGTCGACGGCTTCGATCGTCACTTCGCTGTCGTCCTCGACAAACTGGAAAACATCGCGGATGGCGCTGACGTGGACTTCGGTGGTCAGGATCACGTCCCAGTAGAGATAGCAGAGCTCGGGATCGAGCTCGGCCAGCGGCGGGATGGCATCGACCTGGGCGACGACGCGGCAGTCGCCAAGATGGGCCAGTTCCCGAAGCAGGGTGGCGGGATTGATGCCCCGGCGGAAAATCTCCGGCGCCGGTCGGAAACGGATGCGGTAGGTCACGGCGTCACCGGCGGATTGCGGCAACCCGGGCGCGTGACCGGTCGCCGGCGCCGGCTCCCGGGGGGACGAAAAGCCGGAAAAGGTGGCGACGATAGCGGCAGCATGCTCGGCGCATTCGGCATCATCCCCTGACTCGATCATTATTTTGAGCCGGTCCCTGGCCGCCAGGGTATGGCTGATCAATGCGCGGCTGGCCGTCATCTCGCCGCTGCGAATCCGCTCGAAAACAGTTTCGATCTCGTGAGCCGCCGTAGCCACCTCTTCGAAACCGGCCATGGCCCCTGATCCCTTGACCGTGTGCAGCACCCGGAA
>DASPGW010000244.1 GCA_035620395.1 Desulfuromonadales bacterium
CATCGTCTCCCCCAGCGTCACCTGGAAGGGAATGCAGGCGCCCTTGCCGGAGAAGTCGTGCAGCGTCGAGGTGCCGACGAAGGCGACCTCGCAGGTCCCTTCCAGAACGGCACCCCATGCCGAGGAAGCCAGCAGCAGAAATACGGGTATGACCAGACGCCATCGCATACGCACCTCCTGATGCCTTACGGAATCGGACTCTCCCACGAGCGGTGCTGCGATCCGCATGGCATCGCCGCCGACGGACCGCGCAAAGGGCAAAAGCATTAGTCGCTACACATCCACCATACCACTTTTTTTTAAACCGACAACGGCTCCAGACATTCCACTCCATCTGCAGCAGCCCCCGACGGAAAGCCGATAATTCCGGATTTCCGTCGGGGCTCTACCCTGCCCTGTTCATTCATCACCCACTTTTCCTGATGTTTTATGAAAATCCGATCTCCCCCCCAAGTTGCCGCCAGGAAGAGTGCCGTGGCTTGCCCCAGCCCGGTCGGATCCAGGGCGGCTGGCGCTTCCTCTTCTCAAGGTGACGGCGGGGGGAAGGTGTATGGGAAAACCATCCCAGGCCGGTCGGTCAGGGTCTTCAGGAAGGCGATGAGATCTTTCTCCTCCATCATGGTCAGTCCCAGGTTGCCCAACTCCTCGGTGTTGACGTTCTGCGCCACCTCGGGCTGCATCCCCATGCCGCCACCCCCGCCCATGCCGCCTCCGCCCATGCCACCGCCGCCGGACATGCTCAGCATCATATCCCGCTTGTTGTAGAAGTGGACGATCTCCTCCAGCGTGGCGAAGAAGCCGTTGTGGCCGTAGGGCGGGGTGACGGCAATGTTGCGCAGCGTCATCACCTTGAACTTGCCCGCCTCGCCGGCTGAAACCGGATAGCCGGCGGCGGCCGAGAGGGCCTCGTCGGGGTCAACGGCGGCGATGTCCGGGCGGCCGCCGAGGCCGTAATCGACGGGGTTGCCGGCGATGAGGGGGTTCTTGCTTTTGGGGATGCCGAGGTTGTCGTAGGAATAGTCGGTGAAGAGCGGCGGCATGGGATTGCCGTCGGCGTCTTCCGTCAGGTCGGCCGGATGGCAGAAGTGGCACTGGGCCTTGCCGTTGAAGAGGGCCAGCCCGCGCAGCTCCTGGGCGCTGAGATTTCCCTTTTGTGCCAGGAAGTAGTCGTACCTGGAGGTAAAGGGGCGGAAAAAGACGGTCTTTTCGTAGGCGGCGATCGCCTCGGCCATCATCCCGTAGACCGCCACAACCCTGCTTCTGTCGCCGAGATCGAGGGTGAGCAGGTCGACGCCGTAAACCTGCAGGAAGAGTTTGCGGTAGGTCCTGGAGTTGGGATTCTTCTTGGCGGCGAGGGCCGCCAGCACCGCGGCCTCGTCCTTCATCGCCATCTCCAGCGGGTTCAGGAAAGGCCCCTTGGCCTGCTCGGTGAGCGTGGCGGCGCGGCCGTCCCAGAACTGCCCGCCCATGTACAACCCTTCACCATCATTCCAGTAGAAGGCGGGGCTGAAGGCGGCATAGGCCACGGAAGGAGAGTTGCGGCCGCCGTTCTTGCTGGGATCGGAGCCGATGGAGACCACCCAGTAGTCGGGGTTGGCAACGTTGTCCGGGTCGACGAAGCCGGGCTCGGGGAAGTGACAGCTGGCGCAGGACTGGTTCTTGTACTTGGAGAGATACTCGTCGAAGTAGAGGCGTTCGCCAAGTTCCTCCTGCGGGGTGAGCGCCCAGGCGGCGGAGCCGAGACAGAACAGGATGGCGACGGCCGCCAGCCAGGTTCGAACGATCCATGACTCATTCATGATCTTTACCCTTTCGGTTGGGGCCGGAGCTTTCCGTCCGGCGTCGTCCCATAGGCAACTGTAATTAAATGAATAGCAAGACTGGAGCGGATTGCTCCCGCAGGATTGCTTTTCTTTCACGAAAAAATGCTCAATTAAGTGCTGACTGCATTTCCAACACCGACCGTGGACTCTCGACATCCAGCCGGCACCCATGATCCTTACGGCGCTTCGTAGCCGTCCGACAGGGTCTTCAAGAACGCCAGGATATTGGCCTGGTCCATCATCGCTTGGCCCATCATCATGGAGAAATTCAGCGTCTCCAAGTTCTTGCTCACCTCCGGCGGCGGGAACAGATTGGGGTCTGGCATCATCCCGCCACCACCTCCGCCCATGCCACCGCCGCCCATACCACCTCCGCCTCCGCCCATGCCGCCACAGCCGCCGCCGGCGCACGCTTCCATGTGGGCGCGCCAGGTGTAGAAGAGAATGATCTCTTCCAGCGACTTGAAGAAGCCGTTATGGCCGTACGCCTTGACGAAATCACCGGGGGGGCGCAGATCGACGTTGCGCAGGGTGGGCGTCTTGAATTTGCCCATCTCCGGTTCGTAATCCCCAGGAGCATACCCGGCACTCTTGAGGAAGCCGCCCAGGCCGGTGTCGACCCAGTCGGCACCATCGGGGTTCCATTTTCTGGGCATGAAGTAGAAGGGGTTTTCCGGGTTTTTGGGCACGCCGATGTTCCAGTAGCTGAAATCGGTGAAGAGCGGGTAGCCTTCCGTACCCGGCGCCAGGGAGTGACAGCGGGCGCAGTCGCCGCGGTTGGGGTCGTTGAAGGCTGCCAGCCCCTGGAGTTCGGCACTGGTCAACCCCAGACCGGCGTAGTTCTGCCAGCGATTGGGGTTCATCATGTTGCCGAAACTGATTTTGGTGACGTCCTTGCCCACCGCCTCGGCGTTGTCCCAGAACAGATCGAACTTGGAAGTAAAGGGGTTGACTTCGGTGCTTTTTTCGTACGCCGCGATGGAAAGGGCGATCCGTTCGTAGGCGCCGGCTACGTCGTTGATGCAGTCCAGGGACAAGGGCCCCCAGACCAATTGGAAGAGATCCGCGTACGAGGCGTTGGCTACCCGGATGCAGACCTGCCTGGCATGAGGCATTCCCATCTCCAGAGGATTCAGGAACGGTCCCATCGCCTGTTCGGCCAGCGGGTCACCCAGCGTCCAGCCGGTAGCCCGGCCGTCCCAGAACATGCCGCCGAACCACCCCCCTGCGTCCTCATCATAATAAAGTGGCTGGCTGTCTCCGCCGTAAGCGGCGCTGGGCGGCTTTCGATTGCCAAAGCGATCCTCCAAAACCCCGGGCATGACCGCCCCGGCCTCGTTGACAAAGGAGTCCGGGCCGGTAAGGCCCACCTCGGCGGCGTGGCAGCTGGCGCAGGACTGAGTGCCGTTCACCGACAGGTTCATGTCGAAGAAGAGATGCTTCCCGAGCTGCTCGAGGTCGGAGAGTTCAGCTGCGCCGGCTGTCACTGGGCCGACAAGAAACAATAATAATGCGAGCCAACGTATCGCCTTCATCTGTTTCCTCCACTTGCCAGCGTGAATTGTTTTTTACCAAACCCTCTCACATTGTGCGGAAATATCAACCGGCCGAAAAAAAACCTGCCTCTGAAGGCAGGCTTCCGTTCGCCTGCGGACCCCGCAACTGCCATCCCTGTCGGGGGTTTAACGAGGGCCACCCCCGCGGGGCGGCCCTCTTGCTTCAGGCCGAAACTCGCATCACATTTCGGGTGGAACCGGCCCGACATAGTACGGGCGCATCATCTCGTTGTCCTCGTGCGAGAGGATGTGGCAGTGCCACACAAACAGGCCAGCGATGTCGAAGTGTGCCTTCAACCGCGCCACTTCGCCGGGGTAGACGATGATGGTATCCTTGCGGCCGGTCTCCCAGGACTCGGGCGGCCGGGGTTTGCCGACAAGTGCGGCCGGCGGTTCCGCCATTCCCTCGTCGTTGGTCACCAGCGCCTGCCGGTTGAGGATTTCGAATTGCACCAGGTGGATGTGTATCGGGTGCGCGTCGGCGGTGAAGTTGTAGATCTCCCAGACCTCGGTGGAATTCAGGGCAGGATTCTCGGTGATTTCTTGCATCCATTCCCAGAGCACCGGGAATCCTCCTGCGTCAACAGTCCCGAGAACGGCCTCGGAGGGTCCGAAGGGGGCCGCGTTCGGATCGAATTCGGACACCTCCCTCAAGTTGCCCATCCCGTCAAGGATGTACTCGCCATTGGCGTCGACGGGGACGAAGACGGTCCCAGATTCTTCCTCGTTGAGAGAGAGCCGCCTGGGGGCGGCAGCGTTGACTGCTGGCCCGAGCTGAACGGGCGCCGGCAGCCCCAGGCTCTTCACCGGCGTGCTCGGGTCGGCCACCTTCGTCGCCGACACCCGGAACTGCATCACCTGGCCGGTGGTGCCGGGGTCGGACGGGGCGAAGTCGATCCCCGGGATACCGCCGCCGAAGGGCTCGTCGGGACCGATGTTGAGCAGGGTTACTGTCTTGCCGGCAAGGCCCGAGAAGTCGACGATTACGTCGGCACGTTCAGCCGGTCCGAGCAGGATCTGGCCGAGCGCCACCGGCTTCGGCAGGAAGCCGCCGTCAGCGCCGATCTGGTAGAAGGTGACCATAGGCTTGCCCTTGACCATGGGCGTGGTCAGAATGTAGAAACGCGAGTCGCTGCCGTTGAGGAGGCGCAGGCGGTACTGGCGCGGCTCGACGTTCAGGTAGGGCCAGGTGTTGCCGTTGACCACGATGGTGTTGCCGAAGAATTCCGGGTTCCAGATCGGCGACACGTCGCTGATTCCGCCCCCCAGGGTTGTCTCCGGGATGAAGGGGATCTTGAGCTGGGAGGGCAGCAGCCCCTCGAAGAAGGCGCGGTCGCCGGGGTAGAAGAGGGAGCCGTTGGCGTTGAAGGATTTGTCCTGGATCGCGAGTGGAATCTCGTAGGCGCCGGACGGCAAGACCCCGTCGTTTATTTGTTTGGTTGCAAGGTTATCGACCACATCCCCCTCGCCGCCGCGCAGCAGGTAGAAGCCGACGGGTCCTGCGTAGACGTTGGCGCGGGTCATCCCCAGGCTGTGGTCGTGGAACCAGAGGGTGGTCGCCCGCTGGTCGTTGGGGTAGCGAAAAACGGCAAAACCTTGGCCTCTGCCGGAGCCGCCGAGGATGTCGTCATACTGGCTGCCCTCGGTGGCGTAGCCGGCCGGAATGTTGTTCGCCGCCGGCAGGTACCAGGCCTCGGGGTAGCCGTCGCTGTCGGGACCGACATGGGCGCCGTGCAAATGGGTGATGATGGGGACGGGGCCGGTGTAAGGTGCTTGACTCTGGCCGCTGCAGTCGGTTCCCGTCATCGTCATCCCCGTTTCGTCGTCGAAGCATTCCATCGGCGGATTGGCCCAGTGCAGGGTCTGGTCGACGGGCAGCAGATGGGGGAGGTAGTTGCCGGCCGAATCCTTGAGGTTATTGAACCATTTGACCGTGACCGGCTCGTTCACCTCGGCCTCGATGGTATAGGCGGGGTAGTTGC
>DASPGW010000245.1 GCA_035620395.1 Desulfuromonadales bacterium
GCATGACCGCCTGGAGCTGGGGCTGGTTGGCGCCCTTCTGAAAGAACAGCGTCTCGACTGCGACGAGGCGTTCGCCGACGAGCTGGTGCTCACGCTCCCCCCCGGCCATCTCTGGGCGGGGCGCTCGTCGGTCCGCCCAGAGGAGCTGGAGGCCGAGCCCTTCATCCTGCGCGAATCGGGTTCGGGGACGCGCCTGGTGATGAGCCAGGCGCTGCGTGAGCACGGCTTCGACCCGGCGCGGCTGCGCGTGGTGGCCGAGATGGGGAGCAGCGAGGCAGTCCGCCAGGGGATCCGCTTCCGCCTCGGCATCTCCATCCTCTCCTCGCTGGCCGTCGCCGAAGACGTGCGGCGCGGTGACCTGGTGACCGTACCCCTCGAAGGGGTACGCATTCGGCGGCCCTTCTACCTGGTGCGCCGCAAGGGACGCCAGCTCTCGCCACTGGCCCTCGCTTTTTACGAGCACCTCCGGCTGGCCGGTGTGAAGGCTGAAGGCTGAAGGCTGAAGGCTGAAGACGGAAGGCTGAAGACGGAAGGCTGAAGACGGAAGACGGAGGACGGAGGACGGAGGACGGAGGACGAGGGCGGCCGGTGGCCGCCCGTTATTATTGTTCCAGCGCGTGGCGTTTGATCTTTTCGACCAGGGTGGTGCGGTTGATGCCGAGCAGACTGGCGGCGCGAGCCTTGACCCCGTCGGAGAGTTCCAGCGCCTCGCCGATCATCCGCCGTTCGAGCGCCTCGATGATGCGTACCATGTCGACCCCGTCCTCGGTGACCCTGGGGCAGAGCAGGCCCGGTATCGACTCGTCGTCGATGCCGCCGATGCCGGCCGGCAGGTCGCTCCCTTCGATGATCTCGCCGTCGGTCAGGGCGACGGAGCGCTCGATGACATTCTCCATCTCGCGGACGTTGCCGGGCCAGTCATAGGCTTCCAGCGCCTGCATGGCGGCGGGGGAGATGGACATGAGCGGACGGTTCATCTCCTTGCAGCTCTTCAGCAGGAAATGGCGGGCGAGCAGGGCGATGTCCTCGCGCCGTTCGCGCAGGGGGGGGAGCAGGATGGGGATGACGTTGAGGCGGTAGTAAAGGTCCTCGCGGAAGGCGCCGCGCTTGACCTCATCCTCGATGTTGGCGTTGGTCGCCGAGATGACCCGGACGTTGAGCTTGATCCGCTTGCTGGTGCCGACCCGCTCCACTTCGTGCTCCTGCAGCACCCGCAGCAGCTTCATCTGCAGATGCATCGGCATGGTGCCGATTTCGTCGAGGAAGATGGTGCCGCCGTTGGCCGCCTCGAACTTGCCCGGCTTGTCAGCCACGGCGCCGGTGAAGGAGCCGCGGGCGTGGCCGAAGAGCTCGCTCTCCAGCAGTTCGGCCGGGATGGCGCCGCAGTTGATGGCGATGAACGGCTTTTCGCGGCGCGGGCCGTTGAAGTGAATCGCCTTGGCCACCAGCTCCTTGCCGGTCCCCGATTCGCCGAGGATGAGGATGGTCGAGTCGGTGTGGACGATCTTCTCCATGCGCGAGAAGACCTGCTGCATCGCCGGGCTGTTGCCGATGATCCGGTCGAACTTGTACTTGCCGCGCAGCTGCTGGCGCAGATAGAGGTTTTCGGCCACCAGCCGGCTCTTTTCCAGCGCCTTGGCGACCAGGATCTTCAGTTTTTCGAAATTGAGGGGCTTGGTAATGTAGTCGAAGGCCCCTTCCTTCATCGCCTCCACCGCCGTTTCCGCCGAGGCGTTGCCGGTGATGAGGATGACATTGGTGAAGGGGGAATCCTCCTTGACCCGCTTGAGGATGTCGATGCCGCTCACCCCCGGCAGGAAGAGGTCGGTGATGACGATCTCGAATGGGGTTTCCTGGAGGATTTTCAGCGCCTCCTCGCCGGAGGCGGCCGACTGCACCTGGTAGCCGGCGTGGGTGAGGAGCAGGGTCAGGGCTTCGCGGTTGTGGGATTCGTCGTCGATGAGCAGGATCTGGGACAGGTTACGCATGCACACCCCCTCTTGGTGTCATTCTATTGACGGAAATACCTTAGCATGGTCTCAGTCACCGAGGCAAGCCGCTTTTTCTGCTCCTCCCCGCGACCCGCCGTCGGGCTAATTGCCCGGTTTGACAGGCCCCTGCGGCTTGTTAGACTTGGAGCATGATCCCGCGTCGGCACAGCTCATTACTGATTGCCTCCCTGGTAGCCCTCCTGCTGGCGGTTGTTTCCTTCACTGCCATGGGTGCCGCACCGGCTTCACCGACCATCCGCGTGGTGCGGGTGGCCGACGTCATCAACCCGGTAGTCGCCGACTTCATCACCGCCCAGCTCAAGACGGCCAACGAGGCCGAAGAGCGTGCCTTTCTTCTCGAGCTCGACACGCCCGGCGGACTCGATACGGCGATGCGCACGATCATCCAGTCGATCCTCGCATCCAGGGTGCCGGTGATCGTCTACGTCTACCCGTCGGGAGGGCGGGCCGCCTCGGCCGGCGCCCTCATCACCCTGGCCGCCGACTTCGCCGTCATGGCGCCCGGTACCAACCTCGGCGCCGCCCACCCGGTGGCGATCGCCCCGGGGGGCGGCGGCGACAAGAATGAGACGATGATGGCGAAGGTGGTCAACGACGCCGTCGCCTACGCCCGCAGTATCGCCGAGCAGCGGGGCCGCAACGTCGAGTGGGCCGAGCGCATCGTCCGCGAGAGCATCTCGACTCCTGCCAGTGAGGCGCTGGAGCTGAAGGTGATCGATCTCGTCGCGGCCGACGAGGCGGCGCTGCTCGAGGGGCTCGACGGTCGCCGTTATCTGCGCGAGGGCAAGTCTCTGACCCTGGAGACGGCAGGGACGGTGCTGCTGTATGCCGAGATGAGCTGGCGGCAGAGAATCCTGACCGTCCTCAGCAATCCGAATGTGGCCTACCTGCTGCTCATGCTCGGTATCCTCGGCATCTTCTTCGAGATCTCCCAGCCGGGTGTCATTCTGCCGGGGGCTATCGGCGCCATCGCCCTGCTGCTCGCCTTCTATGCCTTCCAGACCCTGCCCGTGAACTATGCCGGGGTGCTGTTGATCCTGCTCGCTTTCGTCCTCTTCGTCCTCGAAATCAAGGTGGCTTCCTACGGCATGTTGACGGTGGGAGGGATTATCGCCCTGGCCCTCGGTTCGCTGATGCTGATCGAGAGTTCCGAACCGTATCTGCAGATTTCCCGGGTGGTCATCCTCGCTACCGTCTCCGTCTCTGCGGGCTTCTTTTCCCTGGTTCTCTGGTTCGTCGTGCGCTCCCAGCGTACCCGTTTCGTCTCCGGTTCCGAAGGGATGGCGGGTGAACGGGGCGTCGCCGATACCGACATCCACCCCGAGGGGCGGGTCTTCGTCCATGGCGAATATTGGGACGCCTTCAGTACTGAGCCGATCGGCAAGGGCGAGCGGATCGAGGTGATTCAAGTGGCGGAGAATTTGAGGCTGCAGGTCAAGAAAGTTAATGAGCAGGAACCTGGTTTCAGGAATCAGAAAAATTCAGCAACCTGAGGCCTGACTCCTGATCCCTGAAACCTAATAGCCGGAGGTTGAGAAATGATCCCTGTCAGTCTGATTGGCTCGGCCGTGGTCGTGGCCATGGTTGCTTTCATCATCGCCAACGCAGTCAAGGTTCTCATCGAGTACGAGCGCGGGGTCGTCTTCCGCCTCGGCCGCTTCGCGGGCGTCAAGGGGCCGGGGCTGCGTTTCATCATCCCGGTAGTCGACAAATTGATCAAGGTCAGTTTGCGCACCGTGGCGATGGATGTGCCGCCCCAGGACGTCATCACCAAGGACAACGTCTCGGTCAAGGTCAACGCGGTCCTCTATTTTCGGGTGGTGGCGCCGGAGAAGGCCCTGATCCAGGTGGAGAATTACCTCTACGCCACCAGCCAGCTGGCGCAAACGACGCTGCGCAGTGTGCTCGGCCAGTCGGAACTGGACGAGTTGCTGGCCCATCGCGACAAGATCAACCAGGAGTTGCAGCATATCCTCGACCGGCAGACCGATGCCTGGGGAATCAAGATCTCCAACGTCGAAGTCAAGCACATCGACCTGCCCGTCGAGATGCAGCGCGCCATGGCGCGGCAGGCCGAGGCCGAGCGGGAACGCCGTTCCAAAGTCATCCACGCCGAAGGGGAGTTCCAGGCCTCGCAGAAACTGGCCGACGCCGCCGGCGTGATTTCCACCCAATCGGGGGCGCTGCAGCTGCGCTTTCTGCAGACTCTCACCGAGATTGCCACGGAGAAGAACTCGACGATCATCTTTCCTGTCCCGATTGACCTGATCCGGCCCTTCGTCGAGAAGGCGTTCAAGAAGTCGGAATAAGCCGCAATCAGGCGATTTTAGGGGTGTTTTGGGATTTATTTAGACATATGTTATGGGGTTGCGAAATGTGGGAATATATGTGAATGAGGGTAATGATTGTATTGGGAAATCAATGGTTTATAAAATCAAACAATATTTTACCTTGACAGGTTGAATGCCCTTTGCTAGATGTTGAACTGCTCAAACGGGGCTCTAAGTATTTAGAAATGCTAAAAAAATTCATTTTAAATAAAAGTTTATTTTTCTTGTATCTGTTTTATTTTGAGTAAAAATTGACGAGTTTTCGGGGAATCGGCAGGCTCTGGAGGAGTTTTGATGGAAATCAGGAAGTTCAAGAAAGTCATGGCGGCGAATCGCGGAGAGATCGCTATCCGCATCTTTCGGGCGTGCACCGAGCTGGGGATCAAGACTCTGGCCGTCTACTCGGAAGAGGACAAGATTTCGCTGCACCGGTACAAGGCGGATGAGGCTTATCTGATCGGCAAAGGGAAAGGGCCGATCGACGCCTACCTGGGGATCGAGGAAATCATCGACCTTGCCCGCAAGAAGGGAGTCGACGCCATTCATCCCGGCTACGGCTTCCTGTCAGAAAACCCCGAATTCGCCGAGGCCTGCGAGCGCGCCGGCATCGTCTTCATCGGCCCGACCCCCGAGATCCAGCGCAAACTCGGCGACAAGGTCGCCGCCCGCAGCGTGGCGATCGAGGCCGGCGTGCCGGTGGTTCCGGGGACTGCCAAACCGGTGACCAGCGAAGAGGAGGCGCTGCTTTTCGCCAAGGAGTGCGGCTATCCGATCATCGTCAAGGCGGCGGCCGGCGGCGGCGGCCGCGGCATGCGCGTCGCCCGCAGCCAGCGGGAGCTGCTCGAGGGGCTCAAGAGCGCGGCATCCGAGGCCAAGGCCGCCTTCGGCAACGCCTCGGTTTTTCTGGAAAAGTACATCGAGAACCCCAAGCATGTCGAAGTGCAGATCATGGGGGACAAGTACGGCAACGTCGTCCATTTCTACGAGCGCGACTGCTCCATCCAGCGCCGCCACCAGAAGGTAATCGAGCTCGCCCCTTCCCCCTACCTCAGCGAAAAGAAGCGCAAGGAAGTCTGCGCCCTGGCAATGAAGATCGCCGAATCGGTGGGCTACGTCAACGCCGGCACCGTCGAGTTTCTCATGGACCAGGCGGAGAACTTCTACTTCATCGAGACCAACCCGCGCATCCAGGTGGAGCACACCGTCACCGAGCTGGTGACCATGCGCAACCTGGTGCAGACCCAGATCAAGGTGGCCGAAGGGTACCGGCTCGCCGACCCCGAGATCGGTATCAAGAGCCAGAAGGATATCGAGCTGCGCGGCTATGCCATCCAGTGCCGGGTGACCACCGAGGACCCGGCGAACAACTTCGCGCCCGATTTCGGCACCATCAAGGCGTTCCGTACCGCCGCCGGCTTCGGCGTGCGCCTCGATGCCGGCAACGGCTACGCCGGGGCGCAGATCACCCCCCACTACGATTCGCTGCTGGTCAAGATATCGACCTGGGGCCTGACCTTCGACGACGCTCGTCGCAGCATGCACCGGGCGCTGCAGGAGTTCCGCATCCGCGGGGTGAAGACCAACATCGGCTTTCTCGAAAACGTCGTCACCCACTCCGTCTTCCTCAAAGGGAAGTGCGACACCTCCTATCTCGACAACCACCCGGAGCTGTTCGTTATCCGCGAGAAGAAGGACCGGGCGACCAAGCTGCTGCGCTTCATCGGACACACGGTGGTCAACGGCTATCCGGGGATCAAGCCGGAAAAGGCACTGCATTTTCGCGATCTGCGCGAACCGGAGGTCCCCGAGATTCCCTACGGCACCCAGCGTCCCCGCGGCACCCGCGACATCCTGCTGGAGAAGGGGCCGGCCGGCCTCGCCGAGTGGGCGCGCAAGGAGAAGCGGCTCCTCATCACCGACACCACCATGCGCGACGCCCACCAGTCGCTGATGGCGACGCGCTTCCGCACCTTCGACCTCGACCGCATCGCCGAGGCGACCAGCTACCTGGGCGGCGGTCTCTTCTCCCTCGAGATGTGGGGCGGCGCCACCTTCGATGTATCCATGCGCTTTTTGCGCGAGGACCCCTGGGAACGCCTCGACCGGCTGCGGCAGCAGGTTCCGAACATCCTTTTCCAGATGCTGCTGCGCGGTTCCAACGCCGTCGGCTACACCAACTACCCGGACAATGTCGTTCAGGAATTCGTCGCCAAGGCAGCCAAAAGCGGCATCGACATCTTCCGCGTCTTCGACTCGCTCAACTGGACCCGGGGGATGCGGGTGGCGATGGAGGCGGTGCGCCAGAACAACGCCGTCTGCGAGGCGGCAATGTGCTACACCGGCGACATCCTCGACCCCAAGCGCGACAAGTATCCCCTCAAGTACTACGTCGATCTGGCCAAAGAGCTCGAGAAGATGGGCGCCCATATCCTGGCGATCAAGGATATGGCCGGCCTGCTCAAGCCTTTCGCCGCCGAAAAGCTGGTCAAGGCGCTCAAGCATGAAATCGGCATCCCGATCCATCTGCATACCCACGATACCTCGAGCAACGGCGGGGCGATGCTGATGATGGCCGCCCAGGCCGGCGTCGACATCGTCGATACGGCGCTCTCCTCGGTTTCGGGCCTCACCGCCCAGCCGAACATGAACGCCCTGCTCGCCGCTCTCAAGGGGAGCATCTGGGATCCGAAGCTCGACGAGGTGGGTCTGCAGCGGCTCGCCAACTACTGGGAGACGGTGCGCACCTACTATGCCCCCTTCGAGTCGGAGCTGCGCAGCGGCACCGCCCAGGTCTACTATCACGAGATTCCCGGCGGCCAGTACTCCAACTACAAGCCGCAGGTCGAAGGCCTCGGTCTCGGCCACCGCTGGGAGGAGTGCAAGGAGATGTACCGGCAGGTCAACGACATGTTCGGCGACCTGGTCAAGGTGACCCCTTCCTCCAAGATCGTCGGCGACATGGCGATGTTCATGGTGCAGAACAATCTGCAGCCCAAGGACGTTTTCGAACGCGGGGCGGAGCTGACCTTCCCGCAGGGGGTGGTCGACTTCTTCAAGGGGATGATCGGCCAGCCCTACGGCGGCTTCCCCGAAAAGCTGCAGAAGGTCATCCTCAAGGGGGAGGAGCCCCTGACCTGCCGTCCCGGCGAACTGCTCGAGCCGGTCGATTTCGCCGCCAAAAAAGCGGCGGTGGAAAAGAAGGTCGGCCACGCCATCAGTGACCGCGAGACCCTTTCGGCGACGCTCTACCCCGGCGTCTACGAGGAGTTCGACCGGCACCGCCAGGAGTATTCCGATACCTCGGTGCTGCCGACGCCGGTCTTCTTCTACGGCCTCGGGGTCGGCGACGAAACGAGCATCGACATCGAGCCGGGCAAGACCCTGATCCTCAAGCTCAATGCCGTCGGCAGCCTGCAGAAGGACGCCACCCGCAACATCTACTTCGAGCTCAACGGCGAGCCTCGCCAGGTCACCGTGCAGGACCTCTCGGTGAAGAGCGAGGAGGCGACGCATCGCAAGGCCGACGCCGGCAACCCCAAAGAGGTCGGGGCGCCGATGCCGGGCAAGGTCTTCAAGATCCTGGTCAACGTCGGCGACGAGGTCAAGGCGGGCGACACCCTGCTCTCGACCGAGGCGATGAAGATGGAGACCAACGTCAAGGCCAAGGAGGACGGCAAGGTGGTCGACATCTTCTTCAAGGAAGGGGCACAGGTACAGCAGGGCGACCTGCTGGTGGTGCTCGAATAGTTGGATTTGCCGCAGTTTTCCGGTTGGAGAGAAAAGGCCGGGCCCGCAAGGGTCCGGCCTTTTCATTTGCGAGCAGGGCAGGTGAGGGTCAACTCGCCGGTTCGAGTTTGGCGAGCGCTTTGCCGAGGTGGGTCCGGATGGCGGCGCTGTCGGTCAGCAGGAGCGCCTCGCGGGCTGTCTTGCGGGCGGATTTGAGGTCGAGGTTGCGCAGAAACGCCTTGGTGCGGGGAATGAACGGGGCCGGCATGGAGAATTCGCGGATGCCCATGCCGATCAGCAGCAGGAAGTTCATCGGGTCGGAGGCCATCTCGCCGCACAGGCAGAGTCCCTTGTCGTGCAGCGTCGCCACCTTCGCCATGTCCTGCAGCACGCGCAGAACGGCCGGGTGCAGCGGGTCGTAGTACTTCTTGACCAGTGGATTGTTGCGGTCGGCGGCGAGCAGGTACTGGACCAGGTCGTTGGTGCCGAGGGCAAAGAAGTCGACCTCGGCGGCCAGTTGCTCGGCCATGTGGACGGCGGCCGGCACTTCGATCATCACGCCGACGGGGATCGACCCGGCGAAGGGGATGCCGTCCCGACGCAGATTTTCGCACGCTTCAGCCACCACCTTGCGGCAGGCGCGCACTTCGTCCAGCCCGGAAATCATCGGAAAGAGCAGTTTAACCGGGCCGTGCAGGCCGGCCATCAGGATTGCCTCGATCTGGGTGCGGAAAATGTCGCGGTTGTCCAGCGATACCCGCACCGAGCGCCAGCCCATGAAGGGGTTGTCCTCCTTGGGTGGGCTGAAGTAGGGCAGGGCCTTGTCGCCGCCGATGTCGAGGGTGCGGATGGTCACCGGCTGGCCGGCGAACCCCTCCACCACCTTGCGGTAGAGCTGGTACTGGTCGTCGCGGTCGGGAAACTGGCCGCGCGCCATGTAGGGGAATTCGGTGCGGTAGAGGCCCACCCCTTCGGCGCCGTTGCGGCGGGCGATGTCGACGTCGCTGACCAGGCCGATGTTGGCCCGCAGCACGATCCGTTCGCCGTCCCGGGTGACAGCCGGCAGGTCGCGGAACTCCTCCAGTCGGTGCAGCTCACGGCTGCAGTCTTCCTCAAGCCGGCGGTATTCTTCGACGATGCGCGGCGGCGGGTTGACGTAGAGAGAGCCGGAGTTGGCGTCGAGGATCAGGCGGTCCTCCGGGGCGATGCTCTTGAGTGCTCCCTTGACCCCGACCAGGGCGGGGATGCCGAGGGACTTGGCCATGATCACGGCGTGCGAGTTCCGCTCGCCCGCTTCGGTGACGATGCCGCGGATCTGTTCGTGATCGAGCGCGGCCATGTCCGAGGGGAGAAGTTCGCGGGCAACCAGGATGCCGGGGTAGCGCAGGTGCAGGATGTGGTTTTCCTGCCCGACCAGATTGGCGAGCAGGCGCCGGCCGATGTCCTCCATGTCGGCGGCCCGCTCCCGCAGGTAGGCATCTTCCATGCGCTGGAAGACCTCGATGTATTCGCCCACCACTTTCTTCAGGGCGTAGGGGGCGCTGTGTCCGCTTTCAATCTCGCGCCGCAGCCGTTCAAGAAAGCCGCGGTCTTCGAGGATCATCAGGTGGGTATGGAAGATGGCGGCGTCTTCCTGGGAGAGGCGTTCGGCGACCCGCTTTTCGAGAAAGAGGGTCTGGATGCGGGTCTTCTCCAGCGCCCCCTCCAGACGCTGCAGTTCCTCTTCGGGACGGACCGCCTCTTCGTCGAGGATGTCGGCAAAGCCGAGCTGCTCGTCCAGCAGGTGGGGCGGGCCGGAGACGACGCCGGGGTAGGCGACCGTGCCGCGCAAGGCCGCCTCCCTGGTCTCTGCCGGGGCAGCTTCCCGGCTGAGCATCGACTGCCGGGTCTTTTCCAGCTCACGGGCGAAGCGGCTGCTCTCCTCCTCCTTCAGACGGATCGAGTCGAGCAGGCGGGCATTGACGACGATGGATGAGATCTGGAAGGCAATGGTCGAGAGGGCGCTGATCTCATCGGGGCGGAAGCTGCGCGGCTCCTTGGTCTGGATGACGATGACGCCGATCGGTGTCTTGCGGTCGAACAGGGGGATGCCGAGGAAGGAATGAAAGCGTTCCTCGCCGGTCTCCTTGAAGTAGCGGTAGCGCGGGTGGCTCTGCGGTTCCTGGATGGCGACGACGCGCCGTTCCTCGACGGCCAGGCCGGTGAGCCCCTCGCCGGTCCGCATGGTGACCCGGCCGACGGCCCGCCGCGACAGGCCGCGGGTGGCGCGCAGACGCAGGGTCTGCTCTTCTTCCTCGAAGAGGTAGATGGAGCAGACCTCGGTACGCATGCGCTTGGCGACCAGGGTGACGATATTATCGAGTGTTTCGTCCAGATCGTGGGACTGGAGGATGAGGGTGCTGATGTCCTCCAGGGTGGTGATGCCAAGTTGTTCGCTGGCTCGTCTGGACATGGCCGTCAGAATGGGGGCGATTGAATTGAATGGAATTTTTTCAGCATGATAACTAATGCCGAGCGGTTTGGCGACAGAAAAAAACGCCGCCCGGGGGAGAGAGGTCCCGTGCGGCGCAAAGGGGGCAGGATTCCGGTCGGATTGGAACTGCTATAACCCCAGTCATTGGGGTCTTTATTAAGCAGTATCTGTGCCAAAAACGTACTATCCGAAAAAACCCGTTCGGGGGGCTTTTTCAGGCAGGAAACGGGTGGGTGATGTTCTTGAGTGTGCCATTATTGGCGCGGCCCTGGTGGTCATAAAGGCGAAAGGCGGGCGCAAACGGCGAGAAAAAGCCATTCCGGTTGGTGCGCCAATTGTGGCGCTCTCACCGGAATGGCCTGTGTCGGTTGTGGCTCACTTGCTGAGCGTTAGGTCTTCTGGAAATCGTTGCCGCTGATGCCGTAGCGGGAGAGCAGCCGATAAAAGGTGCGGCGGGGGATCCTGGCCTGGCGGGCTGCGGCCGAGACGTTGCCGCCGGTTTCCCGCAGGTAGCGCTTGATGAGGCCGGCTTCGACCTGGCTGACATGCTTCTCACGCTCGCCGCGGAAGGTGATTTCGTTGCCGTCGTCGGTGGCTGGGCCGTGCAGCGCCAGTTCGGCGAAGATGACCGGCAGGTTTTCCAGGCGGATGACGTTGTCCTGGGTCAGAACGGCGGCCCGTTCGATGATGTTCTGCAACTCCCGGATGTTGCCCGGCCAGTGATACTGACGCATGGCCATGATGGCCCTCTCGTCGATGCCGACCAGGGTCTTGTTGACCCGGTTGCTGGCCCGTTCGAGGAAGTGGTGCAGGAGCTCCGGCAACGATTCGAGGCGGCTGCGCAGCGGCGGCATGGTGATGGTGAAGACATTGATGCGGTAGAAGAGGTCTTCGCGGAACCAGCCGTCCTTCACCCCTGCCTCGAGATTCTTGTTGGTGGCGGCGATGAGGCGGACGTCGACGCGCACCGCACCGTTGCCGCCGACCGGCCGGATCTCTCCTGAATCGAGCACCCGCAGCAGCTCCGCCTGAAGCTTGGGGGTGATGTCGCCGATTTCGTCGAGAAAAATGGTGCCGCCGTTTGCCGCTTCGAACAGCCCCTTTTTGTCGGCGACGGCGCCGGTGAAGGACCCCTTCTTGTGGCCGAAGAGTTCGCTCTCCAGCAGGCTGTCGGTCAGGGTGGTGCAGTTGACGGCCACCAGCGGCTTGTCCGAACGATGGCTGTGCTGGTGGATGGCCCGGGCGGTCAGCTCCTTGCCGGTGCCGCTTTCGCCGCGAATGAGAACCGTGGTCGGGGTCGGGCCGACCTGGCGGATCAGAGCGAGAACCTGGACGGTCCGCGGGTCTTTGCCGATGATGTCGCCGTCGCCGTATTCATGGGCGAGAGCCCGCTGGGCCAGCTCATATTTCTGGGCCAGCAGTCCCCGGTCCTCCTCGAGGCGCTTGAGCGAATAGGGGAGGCACATTTCCCGTTCGGCCAGTCCCTGGTAGACCGCTACCGCGTGTTCCCGACAGGTGGGGTAGCCGCAGGCGCCGCAGTCGAGTTCGTCACGCTCGACGAACTTGTTGGTCGACTGCAGGATCTGGCGGATGCTTTCGCCGCTCGGCGGCTCGAGGCGCTTGTACTTGTTGGTGAAGCGGCGGCGCATGTCGGGCAGAGGACCGGCAGTGCTGTAGTGCGGCGTGGTGGCGTAGGGTATCTCGCGGCTGCCGAAATACTTGAGAATCAGGTTGCGTTTGGAGAAGGTGGTCAGGCGGTTGTTCTTGCCGGGGCCGCCGATGCAGCCGCCGTTGCAGAAGCGCAGGTCGACCAGCCGCGGGGTGATGCGTCCGGCCGCCAGATCCTTGATGATATCGAGGGCACTTTCCTCGCCTTCGGTGGAAACAAAGTCGGGATTGAAGAAATCGCTCTGCACGTCAAAGGCCTCGAAGGGTCCGCGGGAAACGGAGAAAAGCCGTCCCCGTCCGGGGGCGAGACCTTCGAAGGGGCTGTCGGCGAGCCGGGTCAGGTCGACGCCTGCCTCGCGCAGCATCTGGTTGAGCTCCTTGTAGGTCAGTACCACATCGATCGCACCGGCTACCGGCTCGGCTTCGATCTCGAACTTGCCGGCGATGCACGAGCTGATATAAACGACGCGAGTTTTTTTGCCGTTGCGAGCCTTGATGAAGCGGCCGATGGCGACCATCGGCGAAACGACCCCCATCAGGTTGCGGAGCAATTGGGGATAGTGGCGTTCGATCAGGTCGACGATCGTCGGGCAGTGGGTGGAAATCATCGGCAGGCCGCCCGGTTCCTCGATGAGGCGGGCGTACTGCTCGCGGATCAGCTCGACGCCGCTCGTCCCCTCGTGGACCTCGCTGAAGCCGAGACGCTTGATGCCGGCCACCAACTGGCCGGCGCGGACGTCGTTGAAGAAGGCCGGGAAGCTGCAGCCGAGCACCGCCACCACTTCGTGGCCGGCCAGCAGGCGCCGGGTTTCCTCGATGCAGTCGGCGATGATCTTGGCCTGCTGCGAGCAGACCTTGATGCACTTGCCGCAGCCGATGCAGCGATCGTGAATGACCTCGGCGCAGTCCTGCTTGACCTTGATCGCCTTGACCGGGCAGTTGCGGACGCAGGCGTAGCATTTACGGCAGCGTTCCTTGACCGTGGTGATCGGACCCATGGGGACTCCTGGGGGCAATGGATGAAAGGGAGGGACGGGGCGATTGTGCCATTAATGGCACGGAGAGTCAACGGGAAAAGAAGACACGGGAAAGGCAGGCCCGAGGCCCGAGGCTAAAGGCGAGCCGGTTTTCCCTCGTGCCTTTTGCCTTGTGCCTCGCCTCTAAAATTCCCTGAACTTCCCCACCTCTCCGCTGAAATGGCAGGCGGCAAGGTGCCCGCCTCCCTTGTCTTCCAGGGGCGGGTAGACGCTGGCGCAGATTTCGCGGGCGTAGGGGCAGCGGGGGTGAAAGTGACAGCCGGAGGGGGGCGACAGGGGGGAGGGGACCTCGCCCTTAAGGGGGTGGCGCTTGCGGCGAGCGGGGTCGGGGACCGGCACGGCGTTGAGCAGCGCCTCGCTGTAGGGGTGGCGCGGCGCCCGGTAGAGCTCCTCGGCGTCGGCCAGCTCGACGATGCGGCCGAGGTACATGACGGCCACCCGGTCGCTCATGTGCTCGATGACCGAGAGGTCGTGGGCGATGAAGAGGTAGGTGAGGCCGAACTCCTGCTGGATATCGCGCAGCAGATTGATCACCTGGGCCTGAATGGAGAGGTCGAGGGCCGAGACCGGCTCGTCGGCGATGATCAGGTCGGGACGCACGGCCAGGGCGCGGGCGATGCCGATGCGCTGGCGCTGGCCGCCGGAGAATTCGTGCGGGTAGCGGTCGAAGTGTTCGGCCGCCAGACCGACGGTGCCGAGCAGGCGGATGACTTCGGTGCGCAGCGCCGGTCCCGACCCGAGGCCGTGGATGCGCAGCGGCTCACCGACAATGTCGCCGACCCGCTGCCGCGGGTTGAGAGAGGAATAGGGGTCCTGGAAGATCATCTGCATCTGCCGCCGCAGCGGCCGCAGCTGGCGCTGGGAGAGGCGACGGATGTCCTGGCCGTTGATGAGGATTTCCCCCTCGTCAGCCTCCAGCAGGCGCAGGATCAGCTTGCCGGTAGTCGACTTGCCGCACCCCGACTCTCCCACCAGTCCGAGGGTTTCGCCCCGACGCAGGGCGAAGGAGACGCCGTCGACGGCCTGCAGCTTCTGGTGCCTCCCGCCCAGGGGGCCGGGGGCAACGGTGAACGACTTGCGCAGGTTGCGCACTTCCAGCAGCGTATCCATCTAATCCTCCCAGCACCTGACCCAGTGCCCCGCTTCCACCTCGTGCAGCCGCGGCAGATTTCCGCGCAGCGGGGCGAAGCGCTCCGGGCAGTTGTCCAGAAAGGACCGGGGGGCGGCGGAGTCGAGGCTGCCCGGCGGCGGACCTTCGATCACGGCCAGCCGTTTTTTCTTTTCCCCGAGTCGAGGGATACACCCCAGCAGTCCCTGGGTGTAAGGGTGAACGGGATTGGCAAAAATCGTCGTGACCGCTCCCTGTTCCATGATCAGGCCGTTGTACATGACGGCGATCCGGTCGGCGGCCTGGGCCACCACGCCGAGGTCGTGGGTGATGAGCAGGGTCGCCATCCGCCGCTCCTCCTTGAGTTGCATCAGCAGGTCCATGATCTGGGCCTGAATGGTCACGTCGAGGGCGGTGGTCGGTTCGTCGGCGATCAGCAGCCGCGGGTCGCAGGCGAGCGCCATGGCGATCACCACGCGCTGGCGCATGCCGCCGGAGAGATGATGCGGGTAGTCGCGGGCCCGGCGCTCGGGGGAGGGGATGCCGACCTGGTGCAGCAGTTCGATGGCCGCGTCGAGGGCCGGCTGCCGGTCGAGCCCCTTGTGCAGCCGCAGCACTTCGCCGATCTGCTCGCCGATGCGGAAGACGGGGTTGAGGGAGGTCATCGGCTCCTGAAAGACCATGGCAATCTGGTTGCCGCGCAGACGACGCATCTCATCCTCGGGAATGAGCCGCAGATCCTCGCCGGCGAAAAATATCTCGCCGTCGACAATCCGCCCGGGCTCGGGGACGAGACGCAGCAGGGAGAGGGCGGTCATCGACTTGCCACAGCCCGATTCGCCGACCAGCGCCAGGGTTTCCCCCTCGCCGATGGCGAAGTCGATACCGCGCACCGCCTTGATCAGACCGCCGGTGGTGAAGAAATAGGTCGTCAGGTTGCGAACGTCGAGCAGTGGCATGGAAAACTCTGTGATTGGCGAATGAGGGACTGGCGACTGGTAACGTCCTTTTGCACGATGCCAGAATCTACACGGATTTCCCGCAGTGGTCAAGGAGACTGCCGGCAGCGGCCTTTAGGTCTTGAGTCGGCCGCATAAAATACGGATAATGACCGCATGCGTCGCAAAGCGTTGCAAATATTTCTGACCCTGGCTGTTTTCCTGGTGACGGTGCTGCCGGTGCGTAGCGCCGATGAACTTGCGCCGGAGACGACGCCGGTCGTGGTGGTTGGCGGCGACCGCGGCTATCCGCCTTACGAGTTTCTTGATGAGGCGGGGCAGCCGAGCGGTTTCAACGTCGAATTGACACGGGCCATCGCACGGGTCATGGGGATGGAGGTGGAGGTCCGCCTCGGCGCCTGGAGCGAGATGCGCCGGGCGCTGGCGCGAGGCGAGGTCGACATCCTCCAGGGGATGGTCCCTTCGAAGGAACGCGCCGCCGAGGTCGATTTTGCCCTGCCGCACGCGGTGGTGCACCAGGCCATCTGGAACCGGACCAAGGGGGGGGCGATCACCTCCGTCGAGCAGATGCGCGGCAAGGAGGTCATCGTCATGCGTGGCAGCATCATGCATGATTTCATGTTGCAGCAGAAGGTGGACGCCCGACCGGTCCCGGTCGACTCCCTGGCGGATGCCCTGCGCCTGCTCGCTTCGGGCAGGCACGACTGTGCCCTGGTCGCCAAGCTTCCCGGGCAGTACCTGGTCGGCAAACTGGGGCTCAGCAACATCGAGCCGGTGGCCCGGCCTCTTCTGGCCCATGATTACGGCTACGCGGTCCGCAAGGGGAACCGCGAACTCCTTGCCCGTTTCAACGAGGGGCTGTCGATCCTCAAGGAGAGCGGCGAATACCAGCAGCTTTACCGCAAATGGCTGGGGGTGCTGGAGCCGCCGCTGCTCCCCTGGTCCCGGATCATCCGTTACGGCATCCTGGCGGTGGCCCCGCTGCTGCTGGTGCTTGGCGGCACGGTCATCTGGAACCGCACCCTGAAGAAGGAGGTGGCCCTGCGCACCGCCGCCCTGGAGAAAGAGGTCGCCGAGCGGCAGCGGGCCATGGACGAGCTCAGGGTCCGGCAGCGGCAGTTGATCCAGGCCGACAAGATGACCTCCCTCGGCATCCTGGTGTCGGGGGTGGCGCATGAGGTCAACAACCCCACCGGCCTGATCCTGCTCAACCTGCCGCACCTGCAGAAGGCCTGGGAGGATGCCGAGCCGGTCCTCGAGGAGCATTACCGGCAGGCCGGCGATTTCCGCCTGGGCTGGCTCCAGTACTCGCGCATGCGCGAGGAAATCCCGCAGATGCTCGCCGAGATGCAGGATGGTGCCCGGCGCATCAAGCGCATCGTCGAAGATCTCAAGGATTTTGCCCGCCGCGACGACGCCGACCTCTCCGCCACCGTCGACCTCAACGCCGTGGTCGCCGCCGCCCTGCGCCTGGTGGACAATTCGATCCGCAAGGCGACCCGCCACTTCGCAGTCGAATACGCCGCCGAGCCCCCCCGCTTCCGCGGCAACCATCAGCGCATCGAGCAGGTGGTGGTCAACCTGGTGCTCAACGCCTGTCAGGCCCTCCCCGACAGCGAACGCGGAATAACCCTGCGCACCTGGCACGACGCCGGGCAGCAGGCCGTGCTCCTGGAGGTGCGCGACGAAGGCGAGGGGATTGCCCCGGAGCAACTGCCGCACCTGACCGACCCCTTCTTCACCACCAAGCGCGAAACCGGCGGCACCGGTCTCGGGCTTTCCGTTTCCGCCGGCATTGTCAAGGAGCACGGCGGCTCGCTCGCTTTCTGTTCCGCCGTCGGCGCCGGGATGACCGTGACTCTGACGCTGCCCGTCAGCCAGGAGAAGACGCCTGCATGAAGACCCCCCTATTCCCCTCCTTCGGTATCCTGCTGGTCGACGATGAGCCGGCCTGGCTGCGCAGCCTGAGCATGACCCTGGAGGGCCCCGGCGGCCTCAGCAACCTCCATCAGTGCCAGGACAGCCGCCAGGTCATGCAGATTCTCGCCGGCGGCGGGATCGGCCTGGTGCTGCTCGATCTGACCATGCCGAATCTCTCCGGGGAGGAACTGCTCGGACGCATCGTCGAGGAGCATCCCGACATCGCCGTCATCGTGGTGAGCGGCATGAACCAGGTCGAGACGGCGGTGCGCTGCGTCAAGAAGGGGGCCTTCGACTATTTCGTCAAGACCGTCGAAGAGGACCGCCTGGTCGACGGGGTGCAGCGGGCCGTGCGCCTGCTCGAACTGCAGCGGGAAAACCGGGCCATGCGCCGCCGCCTGCTCTACGACCGGCTCGAGCACCCGGAGGTCTTCGCCGGCATCGTTACCGCCGACAAGGGGATGCGCTCGGTCTTCCAGTACGTCGAGGCGATCGCCGACAGTCCGCAACCGGTGCTGATCACCGGCGAGAGCGGCACCGGCAAGGAACTGGTCGCCCGGGCCCTGCACGCCCTGAGCCGGCCCGGACAGCCGCTGGTGGCGGTCAACGTCGCCGGTCTCGACGACAACGTTTTCGCCGACACCCTGTTCGGCCACGCCCGCGGCGCCTTCACCGGCGCTGACACCCCCCGCCGCGGAATGATCGAGGCGGCCGGCGGCGGCACCCTGTTTCTCGATGAAATCGGCGACCTGAGCCTCGCCTCCCAGGTCAAGCTGCTGCGCCTGCTGCAGGAAGGAGAATATTTCCCGTTAGGCGCCGACCAGCCGCGACAGAGCCGGGCGCGTATCGTCGTCGCTACCCACCAGGAGCTGGCCGCCCGGCAGGCCGCCGGCAGCTTCCGCAAGGATCTCTACTTCCGCCTGCGCACCCATCACCTGCATCTGCCGGCGCTGCGCGAACGCAAGGAAGACATCCCCCTGCTGCTCGACCATTTCCTCGAGGCGGCCGCCGGCGAGCTCGGCAAAAAAAAGCCGACGCCGCCGCCGGAGCTTGCGCTGCTTCTCTCTACCTGCAGTTTTCCCGGCAACATCCGGGAACTGCGGGCGATGGTTTTCGATGCGGTCAGCTCCCACCAGGGACGGGTCCTTTCCATGGAGAGCTTCCGCCGGACCATCGGCGAGGCGCCGGCCGTCGTCCTGGCCGCTCAGCCGGCCAGAGCGAATCCCTTCGCCGCCGTGGCCGACCTGCCTACCCTGAGCAGCGCGGTGGACCTGCTGGTCGAAGAAGCCCTGCGCCGCGCCCGGGGAAATCAGACCCTTGCCTCCCGCCTGCTCGGCATCTCCCAGCCCGCCCTGAGCAAGCGGCTCAAGGTCGGCAAACGATAACGTCCCCCGCCATTCTCCGCATTTCAGCCTTGTTGGGGTTTGACAGAGTTAAAGCAACGGGGTAGTTTTAGGCAATTTTCATGGAACCGGGGGAGATCGGTGAGCGAAATGAAAATTCGGCACCTTTTCCTCGGCTGAAGCAGCCTTTTTCCACCTCCGGAGGAGCGCATGGCCCGCAAGATATTCATCGCCGCCACCGGCCAGAACAGCGGCAAGACCACCACCAGCCTGTCGCTCATGCACCTGGCGCGCAAGAAATACGGCCGGGTCGGCTTCATCAAGCCG
>DASPGW010000246.1 GCA_035620395.1 Desulfuromonadales bacterium
GCAGAAAGGCGGGGGTCAGAAACAGAAAAATCCGAGTCGGGAGCGGGAGCCCGGTCGGCCGGCCGGCGCCGGCGAAGGTGGCGCAGAAGGCGAACCAGAACAGCGGCAGCAGGGATTCGCAAATCAGCGACAGTTTTTTCCAGGCCAGATAATGGTCCGGATTCCCCAGTGCCAGCAGATCGAAGACCTCGAGCAGGGAAAAACAAACCAGACCGGCGGCAACGGCAAAGGCATTCAGACTGCGCCTTTGGCGCAGCAGGACGTAGGCCGCATAGGCGACGGCAAGAATAATGGCGAGGGTCGATGCGATAAGCTGAAACATGATAGAACACCCGGCCCGAAGTGATCAATTTATCTGAATCTGATTGGATCAGATGTTATCCGCTTACAGGTTTTGACCTTTGTGGGGAGTTTTCCAGCAATACCCGGACGATCCTCTCGGCTGCCTTGCCGTCCCATTTTTCCGGGATCCGCCCCTCGGGCACCTCCCCGCCCAGAATCTTCCTGGCGCATTCAAGGACCTTTTCCGGCCGATTGCCCACCAGGAAATTAGTCCCGACCTCGCAGGTGATGGGTCGTTCGGTGTTGTTGCGCATGGTGATGCAGGGGACGCCGAGAACGGTGGTTTCCTCCTGGAGGCCGCCGCTGTCGGTGAGGACGAGTCGGGCGTTCATGTTCAGGTGGAGGAATTCCATGTAGCCGAGGGGCTCGGTGACCCAGATTCCCTCTATTTTGTCCAGGCTTTTGAAGAAGTGGGAGAGTCCGAACTGCTCCGCCATTTTCCGCGTGCGGGGGTGGATGGGGAAGATGATGGGAAGCTCTCTGGATATCTCGTTCAAAGCCTCCAGCAAGCCGCCAAGGACGTTAGGGTCGTCGACGTTGGAGGGGCGATGCATGGTCAACGTGGCGAAGGCCCCGGTGTCGAGCCCCCACCTGCTTACCAGCCCGACATCCTTTGCTTTTTCCCGGTGTTTGAGCAGGGTGTCGATCATGACGTTGCCGACAAAGAAGATTTTCTCTTGAGGGATGCCTTCGGCAAGCAGGTTTTCATCGGCGAAGTGGTCAGTGGTAAACAGGAAGTCGCAAAGGACGTCGGTACAGAGGCGGTTGATCTCTTCGGGCATGGACATGTCGCGGGAGCGCAAACCGGCTTCGACATGGGCAACCTGGATGCCGAGCTTCTTGGCGGTGATGGTGCAGGCCATGGTCGAATTGACGTCGCCGACGACGATGACCAGGTCCGGGTTCTCCTGCAGACAGACCTCTTCGAAGGCGACCATGATCCTGGCGGTCTGCTCGGCATGGGAGCCGGAGCCGACTTCGAGGTTGACGTCGGGTTTGGGCATGCCGAGGTCGACAAAGAACGACTTGCTCATTCGCTCGTCATAGTGCTGGCCGGTGTGGACCAGACAATGCTCAATCCTTCCGGGATACCGCTTCATGGCCTCGATGATCGGGGCCATTTTCATGAAATTAGGCCGAGCACCCACGATATTGAGGATCTTCAATGTGCGTCTCCTTCGCGTCCAAGAGGGGAGAAAGCGGAAAAACCTTTAACCAGGGGACAGCAAATCGCCATATCTCACCCTGTAGAACATCAGCTTCACTAGCTCGGTGGTCAATATGACAAGGTTATCCTTCATTCCTCTCTGCGGCAGGCTTGCCGCAGGGTACACCCTGAGCGCTACAGGGTCGCCGGAGAAAACTTCTTTAAAAGTCCAAAGCGTTCGTCTCGTGTGATAGTCGGACGTGACCACCACCAGGCTCCTGATGCCGCCATCGGCCAAAACATGGTCACGGGTATGCAAAGCATCATGAATGGTACCGCTGGCGGAGAAAGCTAATTTCACAATGGCAGCCTGCGGAATCTGCCTCTTCAACAATTCGACCTCTGCCCATTCAACGTGATAGAGATTCCGCTGGTGCTCAGTGGACCAGGCGCCGAGGACACCGTCGTTGGTCAGCAGGATTCTCGGGGCAACGCCTTCCTGGTAGAGGCGAACCAGTACTGGAACCCTTTCGGCCGGGCTGCCCGCCATCAGGACCAGGGCATCGGCCCGCTGCAGCGTCGGCTCGATGACCAGGTATCCTTCGAGCAGCGGAAAAAGGATGCCCGGCGCCACCCCCAAAAGAGTCAGGCCGGCCACCAACCCGCCGAACAGGCATTTCCCGACTAGTCCTCGCATGGGTCGTACAGCTCCCGGATCAGCGCTGAGGGGTCCACATGACATCTGTCTTGCCGCTGGCCCAGCGCACCCATCCGAGAAACTGGGCGGCGATGGTCAGCAGAAAGAATGAACAGAGCTGCCCCACCCGTCCGCCGCGCCGTTGACGCAGGGCGAGAAGGCCGATACCGACAAACAGTGCCTGAGCGAGAGCCATGACGGAGAAAAAAACCGATTGCCCGGCCAGCCCCAGAGCGGTCAAAAACGTACCGGCAAAAAAGAACGGCACCAGGAACCTGAGCACCTTGTGAGAGAGCAGGAAAAGGGCGAACCAGCCATAGGCCAGAGGGTTGAGAAAGCGGCGGTTTCGCATGATCGCGCCCAGGGTCCGGTTGGTGATGCGCACCTGCCGGCGAAACTCCCTCCCCTCTCCCTCCGAGGGCCTTTCGAAGCAGAAAACGTCCGGGTCGAGCACGACCCGCTGGCCCTGACCGACGACATTCAGCGGGATCACGAAATCGTTGATATCGCCATCCTGCAGG
>DASPGW010000247.1 GCA_035620395.1 Desulfuromonadales bacterium
AACCTGAAGCAGCTGGATCTCGCCCTCCCCCTGGGACGGTTGGTCTGCGTCACCGGGGTCTCCGGCAGCGGCAAGAGCAGCCTGGTGCGCGGCGTGCTGCACGACAACCTGCATTCGCTGCTGGCCAAGAGCGGCAAAAAGGAAAGGGCGCAGCAGCCACCTCCGCCAGAGCAGCGTCAGCGGCGGCGGCCGGATGCTGCGCCCCTACGAGGATGCGCCGAAATCCGCGGCTGGGAGCAGCTCGGCCGCGTCCTGGAGGTCGACCAGACGCCCATCGGCAAAACCCCCCGCTCCTGCCCGGCCACCTATGTCGGCTTCTGGGACGAGATCCGCCGCCTCTTCGCCGGCACCCCCGAGGCGCGCATGCGCGGCTGGGGGCCGGGGCGCTTTTCCTTCAACGTCAAGGGAGGGCGGTGCGCCGAGTGCGAGGGACAGGGGGTGAAGAAGATCGAGATGAGCTTCCTCCCCGACGTGCGTGTCCCTTGTGAGGTCTGCGGCGGCGCCCGCTTCACCCCGGAGACGCAGTTGGTCGCCTTCAAGGGGAAAAACATCGCCGAGGTGCTGGCGATGAGCGTCGACGAGGCAGTGGAGTTCTTCCGCGCCCAGGCGAAGATCCACCACGCCCTGCAGCTCTTGCAGGACGTCGGCCTCGGCTACCTCACCCTCGGCCAGCAGAGCCCCACCCTCTCCGGCGGCGAGGCGCAGCGCATCAAGCTGGTGACCGAGCTGGCCAAGGCCAGGCCGACCCTGACCCGCGCCGGCCACACCCTCTACCTGCTCGACGAGCCGACCATCGGCCTGCACATGGCCGACGTCGAGAAGCTGATCCGCGTCCTGCACCGTCTGGTCGAGGCGGGGAACACCGTAGTGGTCATCGAGCACAACCTCGACATCGTCGCCGAAGCCGACTGGATCGTCGACCTGGGACCGGAGGGAGGGGATGAGGGGGGGCGGATCGTCGCCGAGGGGGCGCCGGAGGCGGTGGCGAAGGTGAAGAAGGGATCGCACACGGCGCGGATACTGGCAGAGTTTTTACGAGAGAGGAAGGCTGACCGCCCTGGAAAGACACGATGAAAAAAGGATTCCCATACGGCGCAAATTCTGGCAGGATTCGCCAAAGCGGAACCGACACGACTTTTGAAAGACCCTATGAAAAAATGATGTATAAAATTCTGATCATCGATGACGACAAGGCCTTTCTGGCTTTTCTCGAGACCTACGTCCGCGAACGCTGTCCCGACCTGCAGGTACAGACCTGCCTTGACCCGGTGCAGGGACTGGCCGCCATCGACGCCGACCTCGGGCTGCTGCTGATCGATCTGGAGATGCCCGGCATCGACGGAACCAAGATTCTCGCCTACGCCACCGGCAAGGGGCTGAGCAAGAACCGGATCATCATCCTCTCCGGCCGCGACGCCGACTACCTGCACCAGCGCTTTCCGATGGGAAGTTGCCTGGCGGTGCTCAACAAGTACGAGGCGAAGCAGAAGGCGGTGCTCGATATGGTTTTCGATTCGCTGCAGCAGAAGTGCGGGTGTTGAGATGCGGCTGGGTGCGGAAATGCCAAAAGCCTGCGCAGGGCAGGCTTTTGGACAGCAGAGGCGGGTTCAGAGCTGTTTGGTCTGGCCGGAAAAGCGCTCAGGAACCTAAAACGGCCGCGAACTTGATCAGGTAGCAGGTGCCGAAAGCAAGCGTCCCCACCAGGAGCGGGGTGTACACGTTGGCCACCAGGGCATCGCGCATCCAGATGGGTTCCTGGGGCTTTCGGGAGCCCCAACGAAGCACCAGAAACAAAAGTACTGAAATACCCAGAAGGACCGTGCCGGCAAACAAATCGATCATAACTGACTCCTTGGAGTAATGGTATGACCATTTGTAGCACAGGAGCGTTACCGGATCCTTTCCGGGTCATTACATTATTGTAGGGTCCTCGTTTTTCAGGTTTATTTCGAAAACAGCCCCCCCTTCTGCACGATTTTGCGCGGCAACGTCGCCGCCATGGGCCTTGATAACCGCCCGTACCAGGCTCAGGCCGAGCCCCATCCCCTTGGTGTTGTCGTGACGTCCCCGGTAGAGGCGCTCCCAGATCCGGTCCATATCCGCCGGGTCGATGCCGATGCCGGTATCTGCCACCCGAATGCGGATCCACGCCGGTTCTGCCGTCAGAATCAAGTCCACCCGTCCGCCGGCAGGCGTGTATTTGACGGCGTTGTCGAGCAGGTTTGCCAGCGCCTGGCTTAACCGTTCAGGGTCAAGATTGGCACGGATGTGAGGGGCAATGGATGTTGTCACCTCCACGCCTTTTTCCTCCGCCACGTAGCGGTACATCTCCGCCACGTTGCCGACCAGTGCGGAAATATCCACTTCCTTGCGGTTCAGCTGCATCATCCCGGTTTCGGCCTCGGAGATATCCATCAGCATGTTGAGCATGCGGAGGATCTGGTCCGATTCTTCGATGCAGTCCTGAAGGGCATCCTGGTAGGCCTGCAGACCGGCATTGCGCTGCAGTGCATTCTCGGCAAGATTGCGAAACCTGGTCATGGGCGTGCGCAAATCATGAGCCACGGCATCCAGGGCGTTCTTCATGCCGTCGATCAGGGTCCTGATCTTCTCCAGCATCTCGTTGAAGAGGCGGCCCAGATCATCCAGCTCGTCCCTCTTGTAGGTCCGGGGTGCGCGGGCTTCCAGTTGGCCGGAATTGATCGCCGTCACGGTCTGGACAAGGTGCCGCACCGGCCGCAGAGAACGGTGAGCCAGCAGCGCCCCGCCTGCCAACCCGAGAGCCATCAACGGGATACTCGCAAAGAGGAAGGTTTCCTTGAGCCGTGCGAGTGTCGTCTCGCGATCCTCGGTGCTGATGCCGACCTGGAAGCGAAAACCATCCGGCAACTCTGCGCTGAGAATCTCCAGCTCATAGGCTCTCCCCAGGGAGAGCAGGCTCGTCCAGTTGCCGGGGGAGGCGGGAGGCTGATTTTCCAGCGTTGCCAGATCGAACTCCAGCCAGTATTGCGGGAAATAGATCCGGACGGTCTTACCGGCCTGGCTGACCACGCGGGTGAAAAAGGGGTTGTTCTTGCGAAACTGGTCGTTTTTCAGGACGGTCTGCTCGAAAGAAGCCACGCCGCCTTCGAGGTACTGGGCGCGCAGGCTTTGCAGCTCGACCGACACCTGATAGCGATCGTTGCGTGCCAGCGTGGTGGACAGAAAAAAATGAGAGATCACCATCAGGGCCAGAAAGCTGAGCAGCATCAGCAGCGAATAGCCGGCGGCGATGCGCAAGCCGATGGTGCTATTGATTTTTTTCCACGGGAACCTGAAGGACATAGCCGATGCCGCGAATGGTTTGAATCAGTTTGGCAGAGAAATCCCGGTCAATCTTGTTTCTCAGCCGGCAGACCAGAACGTCCACGACGTTGGTCTGCGGGTCGAACCGGAAATCCCAGATGTGCTCCAGGATCATCGTCTTGGAGAGGATCTGGCCCGGGTACCGCATCAGATACTCCAGCAGGGCATATTCGCGGGGCTGCAGCTCGATTTGCCGGCCGGCGCGGGACACTGCATGCCGGAGCAGATCCATGGTCAGGTCGCCGCAGGTCAACCGGGTCACCTCCGTGCTTCCCGTCGCCCGGCGCAGGACCGCCTGGGTCCGGGCCAGCAGTTCGGCAAACAGGAACGGCTTGACCAGATAGTCGTCCGCCCCCCGCTGCAGCGCGGCCACCCGCTCGTCCGCTGTCTGCTTGGCGCTCAGGATCAGGATGGGGGTATTGATGCGGCGATTGCGCAGCTCGACCAGCAGGCTGATGCCGTCCAGCCTGGGCAACATGATGTCCACGACGGCGACATCGTAGGGGACGGCTTGAGCCATCTGCAGACCCTCCTCGCCGTCCAGGGCATGGTCCACCGCAAAACCGGCTTCGCGGAAGCCTTTGACAATGAAATCGGCGATATTTCGATCGTCCTCAACCAGTAGCAAGCGCATGGGATGGATACCTGTCAAGAATTTCGTTGCAGAGCTCAATAAACAGCCGGGTCCCCAGGGGACCCGGCCGTTCTCTCCGACCGCAAATCACTGCATAAAGATGATTATTGTGGGGCCGGTCCACTCCGACCCCTCAGCTATTCAGCTGTACTTTCGGTGAATTGACCCGACCGGCCCGAACTCACAGGGTTTGCCAAGGGTCAAATCGGCTTCGGCCTGCAGAGGTTCTCTTCATCGTGGACGCGCGCACCGCAGTTGGTGCAGACATACCGGGGATTCTCGAAAATCTTCTCGATTTCCGGATTCATCACCTTGTACTTCAACTGACAGGCGTGCAGATCGCAATGTTCTTCGGGGTTTACGCAGTCGTTTTCGGCCATGGTTTTGCCTCCTGTGTTTTTTTAAATATTAACGCATGACGCCGCGCCGTCAACGACTCTCCCCGCAACAATGCAGAATCCTTTCAGGGGGTTTGCCGGGCAGAGATGCCGGACTCCTGCTGAAAATCATGCAGCGGAACCTGCACGACCAGCATGCCGATCGAGGTCACGGCCAGCAGCAGCAGAAAGGCGGCGCCCATGGCGACCCGTTTGACCGGCGCTACCGAATAGTAGCGCGCCTTCTCGGTTTTGGACCGTTTGGACGCCGAATGGATCTGCAGGCTGCCCATGATGACGATCAGGGCAATCAGCGGCGACCAGGTCAGCCAGAACAGGCCAACCGCCCCCGCCAGGCCGACAAACCACAGCTTGGGGCTGATGACGCCGATGATCCGCCCGCCGTCCAGCGGCGAGATGGGCAGCAGGTTGAACAGGTTGAGGAGAAAACCGGACGAAGCCAGGGCGTACCAGAAGGGGTTGCCGGTAGCCAGGCCCGCCCCGGCGCAGCCGATGGCCCCGAGGGTGCCCAGCAGAGGCCCTCCGTAGGCCGCCACGGACTCGGAGAAGGCGTTGTCGGGCAACTCCTTCATGCCGATGTAGGCGCCGAAAAAGGGGATGAACATGGGTGCCGAGGCCTTGACCCCCAGCATGCGCAGGGCGGCGACGTGCCCCATTTCGTGGACAAAGATCAGGGCGACGAACCCGGCGGCAAAGGACCAGCCCCAGAAGATGGCATAGGCCCAGATGCTGATCAGCATGGTGATGAAGGTTTTGAACTTGCCGATCTGGAGGACCAGGGCCAGGTACTTGAGCTTGCTGAACAGGAACAGCAGAAGAAGCCCGAGCGGACCGAACTTTCGCAGAAAGCCTCTGCCTGCCGGCTGTCCGCCGGCATATCCAGTGGCCTCCGGGCGGTGGGTGATAAAGTCTTCGCCCCCATCGGCGGGGCGGGTTGCAACGTAGAAAGGTTGGCTTCCCAGGGCAGCCGCTTCAGCTGCAGTTCGGGCTTCTTGCCCGGCCAGGGTCTCTTTTGCTGGTTGGTGCAGGGAATCTCGCATGTTCTTTCCTGGTGAGTTTTTGGGGCTCATTTTACACTACTCGCTGGAAGAAGTGCGAGTGTTTAAAATGCGAGCGACAGCATGGAGCCGTGCCGGGGGGTTGCAGATTGACCGGCAGTCTGTAAACTTTCGAAAACCTCAAACCATCACCCACCCTTTCGCCACAGGAGGAAAGCATGTCCGTTCCCTATCCCGACCTGCCCTATGCCAAGAACGCCCTCGAACCCTACATCAGCACCCGCACTTTCGAGTACCACTACGGCAAGCACCACAAGGCCTACGTGGACAACGCCAACAAGATGCTCGAAGGGAGCGAACTGGCCGGCAAGGACCTGGTGACCATCATCCAGGCCGCCGCCAAGGACCCCGCAAAAAAAGGGCTCTTCAACAACACCGCCCAAGCCTGGAACCACGCCTTTTTCTGGCAGTGCATGAAGAAGGGGGGCGGCGGCAAGCCGACGGGGAAAATTGCCGAGCGGATCACGGCCGACTTCGGCAGCTACGAAAAATTCGCCGAGGCCTTCAAGAACGCCGGGGCAACCCAGTTCGGCAGCGGCTGGGCCTGGCTGGTGGAGAAGGGCGGCAAACTGGAGATCATGCAGAGCGCCAATGCCGACACCCCCGTCGCCCAGGGGATCAAGCCTCTGCTGGTGGTCGACGTCTGGGAACACGCCTACTACCTCGATTACCAGAACCGCCGGCCCGACTTTCTCCAGGCCTTCATCGATCACCTGATCAACTGGGATTTCGCCAACGCCAACCTTGGCTGATTTCACTTTCGCAGGACCGTTGCCCATGGGTCGCCAGACCCATGGGCAACTGCTTTCTAGGGCAGGCTGATTTTGTAGATGTCGCCGGCGCCGAAGTCAGCCAGATAGAGGTTGCCGGCCTCGTCCTCGCCGAAGCTGGAGATCTGCAGCGCCGTGTCGAGAAGCAGCTGGTTTTCCCAGACTGCGCCGTTTCTCCTGAGCCCCCAGAGCCGGCCGGTGCAGAAGTCCGCGTAGAAGTAGATCCCCTGCAGGGCCGGGTGCTCGGCGCCCCGGTAGACGAAGCCACCGGTGACCGAACAATCCCCGGCGCCGTGGCGGTATTCCGCGACCGGCAGGGTCAGGCCGGTTCGGTCGCAGGCCGGGCCGAGAAAACAGGAAGTTCCCTCCATGATGTTCCACCCGTAATTCTCCCCTCCCGTACTCGCTGCCGTCTGGAAATTCACCTCTTCGACCAGGTTCTGGCCGACGTCGGCGATGTAGAGGTCGCCCGTCTTGCGGTCGAAGCAGTAGCGCCACGGGTTGCGCAGGCCGAGCTGCCAGATCTCCGGCGCCGGCTTCTCGGCGTCGACGTCCATGCGCAGCATCTTCCCGAGCAGGTGCTTC
>DASPGW010000248.1 GCA_035620395.1 Desulfuromonadales bacterium
GATATGGATTGAAAAATCAGGCCTTGGAGAAGGCCAGCTCCGAGGTGAAAACCGGCGGGGAGGTGCACAACGCTTCTTGCAGGCTCTCTTCGGTAAATTCGACCAGTTTCCAGCAGTCGGGAGAGGCAAGGATCTTTTCAACCATCCGATGATTGAGATCGTGACCGGCCTTGAACGCCCGGATATGCCCCAGAAGAGGATAGCCGAGGAGGCTGAAATCACCGACTGCGTCCAGTATCTTGTGTCGGACGAATTCGTCACTGTAGCGCAGCCCTTCCGGGTTGAGGACCCGGTCTGCTCCAATCACCACGGCGTTGTCCATCGATCCGCCGAGAGCCAGGCCGTTAGCTTTAAGGTATTCGACTTCACGGAGGAAGCCAAAGGTCCTGGCCCCGGCGATGTCCCGGCAAAAAGAGCTGCGCGTTACCTTGATGGTCCGCTGCTGCAGGGAGATGCAGGGGTGGTCGAAGTCGATGTCGAAGGTGATGCGGAAGAAGCGCGATGGAATCAGGCTCACCCGCTTTTCTCCATCCACGAGGGTCAACGGTTTGCGCACCGCCAGGAATTTGCGGCTGCGGGGTAAGTTGCGGATGCCGGCTTGCTCCAGAAGTTCGGCGAAGGGGGCGGCGCTACCGTCCATGATCGGAACTTCCGGGCCATCGATGTCAATGTGGAGGTTGTCGATACCGAAAGCCGCTATGGTCGCCAGTAGATGCTCCACGGTCGATACGGTCAGTCCTCCTTTGCCGAGTACTGTGGCCAGTCGAGTATCGACGACGTTAGCGGAAATCGCTTCGATAGAAACGGTGCGTTCTCCTTCGGTCCTGTGAAAAACAATGCCTGTTCCGGCGTCGGCCGGCCGTAGTGTCATGTTGATCCGGCGGCCCGAGTGGAGGCCTGTGCCGGAGATGAAAATCTGATGGGCGATGGTGCATTGACAAATCATGTGAAAGGGTTTCCTCCCTGGATCGACCATAGATTATCTTGCTGATGGATCTTTATGCAGGAAGTTTGCCATCGCTGACACCGTGTGCAAGTATCTGAAAATATAGATGTTTATTGGGGGCATGAGAGAGAGGTAAGCCTGTTTGTTGCAGAACTGCAAGAGAGGGGTGTGGCGCCTGAAACACACCCGGACTACAAACGCCCGGAGCGAAGGATGGCGATGGCCAGCCAAAGACCGAGGATGCCGGCGATGGAATAGCCGAGAAAGCCGAGTGCCGGAAAACCGAGCAGCATGGGGCCTTTGTCGGTCTGCATGATGATGGACGAACCGACGATGAGGGCGGCGATAAGGAGGCTGAAAGAAATGCGGTTGCTCGACTTGTCCAGATCGGTGATGAGCTTCTCCAGACCGCGGTGCTCGAGGTCGATCTTGAACTTGTTGCGGTTTACCCGGTTGATGAATTCCTTGAGGTCCCGCGGCAGATTTTTCACCAGGGAGCCGTAGGCCTTGGTGGTGCGCAGCAGTTCCCGGGTGAGGCTGCCCGGGGCGACCCTCTCGTGGAGCAGTTTTTCCATGAAAGGCCGTAAGTGACTGATCATGTCGAAGTCAGGATCGAGCTGCCGGCCAACCCCCTCTATGGTGACCAGTGCCTTCGCAAGCAGCATCAGGTCGGAAGGAAACTTGATACGGTATCGGGTGAGGATTTCCACGAATTCTGTGAGGAGCCTGCCGACTTTGATCTCCTGCAGGGGGACTTCGTAGTAGTCGTCAATGAATTCGTTCAGATCCCGTCTGAGATGCCGTATGTTGGATTCGTCCATCAGTTCTCCGGAATAGAGGAGTTGGCTGATGACGCTGTCGGCATCACGCTGGAGGACGGCGACCAGCAGGTCGACCAGTTGAAACTTGAGATTTTCGCCAAGCCGTCCGACCATCCCGTAATCAAGCATGCAGATGGTGTTTCCTGGCAGGATGAAGAGATTTCCGGGGTGGGGGTCGCCATGAAAAAAACCGTGTACCAGGACTTGCTTGAGAAAGGCATCCGCCCCGTTGCGAGCAATGACCTTGAGGTCGTACCCCGCTTCGGTCAGCCTGGCGAACTCGGAAATCTTGATCCCGTCCACGAACTCCATGGTCAGGACCGTTTCGCCGGTCTGTTCCCAGTAGACCTTTGGAACATGGACTGTCGGATCTCCTGCGAAATTAGCGGCAAACCGATCGATGGTATGCCCTTCCCGAGCAAAGTCCATTTCCCGCTGGATGGTGCGCCGGAATTCCTTGACGATACCGCTGGGATCGTAAATTTCACTAGCCGGGATGTGCCGTTCGATCAGATAGGCCAGGCCGGAGAGAATGTCGAGGTCGGTTTCAACCACCTTTTCAATCCCCGGCCGACGAATTTTAACCACGACCGCCTCGCCGCTCTTCAGTCGGCCGCGATGTACCTGGGCGATGGAAGCTGCGGCAATGGGGATCGGGGTAATTTCGGCGAAAAGCTCTTCGGCTGACTGATCCAGTTGGCGCTGGATCTGGGCCTTGACTGCCTCGAAGGGGAAGGACGGGACCATGTCCTGGAGTTTGCGGAATTCCTCGATGTATTCCTTGGGAACAACGTCGGGGCGGGTGGAAAGAAGCTGGCCCAGCTTGACGAAGGTGGGACCGAGTTCCTCCATGGCCAGACGCATCCGCACCGGCTGGGAAAGACGCTCGATTTCCCGTGGGGCGCCGCCAAAGGTGACCAGCCTCCGTCCCAACTCCAGATAGTAGTTGATGTTGAGCTGTTCAACCACATGGCCGAAGCCGTACTTGATCAGGATGCCGAGAATGCTGCGATAGCGCCGGATGGAGCGGATGTTTCTATTGAGGCTTGAAAAAGTCAACATGAAGATGCGCCGGGTCCGATCAGGGTTGCTTTTCGGACTCCTTGAGCTGCTTCTCCAGTTGATGCACCTTTTTGCGCAGTTTCTCGAATTCTTCGGCCGTCACCAGGCCGAGACGTTCACTGGCTTTGCGAACTTCATCGCGGGCCAGTTCCTCGAGCCGGCTCTGGTTCTCCTTTGCCGTCTCCTGCAGTTTGACAAGCAGTTCGCGGCCCTTGTCCTCGCTGAGATTGAACTGCTTCTGCAGCTCGTCAATCAGTTCTTCGGCCTTTTTCTGGGTGAGCGACAGGGCGCCGATGCCGGCCAGCAGAGTTTTTTCGATCATCTCGATCATGGTGTCCTCCTGCAAACAGAGTCATTATAACTATTTGAATCATGATAGCACAGGCCGCAGGGGTTTCAATGGCAGCCGGTCAAAGTCCGGAGGCGGTCGGCGACGCTGGCGGCGGCCATCTCGCCAGCCTGAATCGCCTCAGCCGCCCGGTGGAAGTCGAGAAGGGCGATGCTGCTGAGGTCGGGACGAATCAGCACATCGATGTCGTGACGCTCCAGTCGCAGCTGGTTGATTTGGTTTTCCATGATGACCACGCTTTGGGCGCAGACGCGAAAGAGGCTGGGCGGCTTGCGCTGGGAGTTGTCTTTCCCATTCTTTTTGCCATTGCCGTTGCGACCCAGGATCTCTTTCAGGACACTCTCGACCCGTGCAGCATTGAAGAACTCGAAGGGATGCCCGTTGCCCGCCCCGTTTTCTTCCTCGACCGGAGGCAGATAAGTCTCGGCGGGTGCTTTGTATACCTCGGGAATGGCGCAGACCCCGATTACGATGTCCGCTCCCATTTCACGCACGACATCGGCAGGAACCGGGTTGCACAGCCCGCCGTCCACCAGGAACCGGTCGCCGAAGCGCACCGGGGTGAAGATGCCGGGAAAGGCAATGGCCGCCTGCAGGGCCTGCAACAGGTTGCCTTTTTTGATGATGAGCATCTCCCCCGTTTCGACATCGGTGGCAACCACAGCCAGCGGGATCTTGAGCTCCTCGAAAGTGTGGACGGGCAGCAACTCGGCCATGAAGCGGGTGACCTTCCTGCCGTCGATGAGTCCCGAGGTGGGGAGAGTCGGATCGAGCAGTCTGGCTAGTTGCCGCCAGTCGACATTGCGTGCAACTTCTTCCATCTGGCTGACCGGAACGCCAGCCGCATAGAGTGCGCCTATGAAGGCACCGACGGAGGTCCCGGCGATGGTGTCGATACGGATGCCTGTTTTCTCGAGAGCCTTGAGCACGCCGATGTGGGCCATTCCGCGGGCCGCCCCGCTACCGAGAGCGAGGCCGATTTTACACTGTTTGTCGGGCATGGATGACCGTTAGCAAGCGGGTTGTCGAGTGTGCCTGAGGCTGCCGGTAATGCGCAGCCCGGTCTATTGTGGTATTGCAGTTGTCATTGCGAAAGCGGACCCTATCTGCTTTCAACGGCGGAACAGCCAGAACAGGAAGGACAGGAGCAGGGAAAGCAGAACCGATGTTCCCAACGGAAAGTAGAAGGAAAAATTGTCCCGCTCGATCCGGATGTCACCGGGCAGCTTCCCGAGCCAGGGGAGCTTTCCGCCGAAGGTCAGAAAAAGGCCGATGAGGACCAGGAGCAGGCCTATGGCGATGAGAGTCTTGCCGGGATGCATTGCCGTCAATTACTGCTTTTCGGGTGGTAACGGTCTTTTTCCGAATAGATGCAGCCGCAGTACTGCTGGCGGTACAGACCCATGGCCCGGGAGGCGTCGATTCCTTCCTTCCAGCCCGTGCGGAAGTCCCGGTAGAGAAAATCGATGCTGTAGCGTCGGGCGAGCGCCTGACCGTACTCGCGGATGGTGTCGTGCTGCTGGAACCGGGAATAGAGCAGGCTGGTCGAAAAGGCTTCGTAGCCATTTTGCGCGGCGAACCTGGCGGTTTCCTCGAGACGCGACTGATAGCAGTACCCGCAGCGGCTCCCTGGTGATGGCGCCGTCCGGGCGAGGAATTCCTCCAGAAGATAGTCGTCCCGGTAAATCATCGTCAGCTCCGTGAGTTCGGCATAGTCGCGAACCGCATTGAGCCGGCGCTCGAACTCCTGATAGGGGTGAATATTGGGATTGAAGAAGTAGCCGGTGACTTGATGGTTCTGCTCTCGCAGGACCTTGACTGGATAGATGGCGCAGTTGGCGCAGCAGACATGCAGCAGGATATTCATTGTCGTCTCAGAGGATAGGCAGGGTCGATGGACGGGCGGAGCATGCGTTCAAGTATAACGATTTTCATCGTCAGATCAAGGAGTTTCTAGCGTTCAACCAAGTGCCATGGAGGCAGGGGCAACGACTGCCATATCTGTTCGGCCATGGCGTCGGCGGCGCGCGGCTCGGCGAGTTGCAGATGGCACTGGCGAATCAGCTCATGGTGCAGGGCACGCAGATCGCTCAGGTAACGGGCGAGGATCGCGGCTGCCAGTGGCGGCTCGGCGGGCAACGCTACCTTGCAACAGTTGCCGTAGGAGGCAAGGAGGAGTGCCCTTGCGGAGTCGCTCCCGTCAACCTCAAGGAACTTGCCTTGCTGGTCGATCAGTTGCACCCGGCCGAAAAATTCGTCGCAGACCCGCAGTGGGCCGGTATATTGGTACTCGTTGAGGGCCGGTCGATAATGGTCATAAAGGTACTGCTCAGGGAAGCGCGGCAGCCCGTCAATGAAGACGCTGGCGGTGATTTTCTCCGCCAGTTTTTCACTGTCCGGCTGTTTGCCGATTTCACCGGACGCAGGGCGGGAGCGGTTTTTCCGGGCGGAGCGCGCCGGCAGGGAAAGCTCCGACCCCAGCAGGCGCAGCATTTCCGATTCGAACACCGCCAGGGTGAGCTTTTCCGTTGCCTCTTCGGGCAGTCGCTCCAACTCATTCAGAATGCCGTCTTCGGGAATGGGCAGGCCATAGCGGAGGACGTCGGTGCGCAGGGACGGGGCCGGCGGCAATGGCTGGTCATTGCTGACCAGAGCCCAGAGCAGGGAGCCGAGACGCGAGCGCGTAAAAAGGAAAATCGCTCGTTCGGAACCTTCTGGCCAGAGGGGTTCCTCCGGAATTCTCAAGGTTTCCTTTTCCAGCATGTTGAAAATGTCTGCGGGGAGATCGAGGGCCAGGCGGTACAAGGAACGGTGCCCGCTGCCGAGCTGCTGCCAGGAAATAAGCCGGGGGCCGTCCGGCCCGGCCAACGTGCTGGTGGCTTCCGGGTCCTTCCCTCGGGTCAGGAGCAGGCGCAACCAGCCGCCTGCATCCCGGGAGAGAAAATGCAGCACGCATTCTTCAGCGAGCAAACGGTGCAGAGGTTCGCCGAAAGCGGCGGAAAGCCAGTCCGCAGGGATCCGGATGGCGAGTTCGGCCCCCTCTTCGGCCAGGCCCAAAAGGTGGACAAAGGTCCACGCCCAGGTCGGCGTACGGCGCGGCAGGGCAAAGCGCCGGGTCGGCCAGGATACTCGCAGGCGGGCGGCCAGGATCCGGCGCCCGGCCTCGTCCGGGAGACTCTGGTCTGTCAAACTGCCCCTGACCACGGACAGGGGGGTGGCGGGAGAGAGGTTGAAGGGATCAGTCGTCTGTAATCGCGCCGGCGTTGACGACTGCAGTTCGCGAAGCAGGGCGAACAGTGCCAGCACCGCCGGGCTGGCCACTTCGATGATCTGCCCCGCCTCCTGGAAAAGTCGGTCCGGATTTAGCAGCAGCACAAGGCCGGTTGCCGGTTCCGGGGTGAAGGGAAGAGCGGCAGCCCCCAGGCGCTCTGCCACATGAGCCAGCAGGATTTCGATGATCCGGGCCGCGCGCTGCCAGTCCTTGCCGCACTGCAACTGGGTTAGTCGGCGCAGCAGATGGTGGAAGCGGACTGCGCTTTCGGGCGGAAGGGCAATCTCCCCGTCAACCGCTTGCATCGCCATGCGAAGTGTTGTCGGCAAGGTGTCCAGAGCAAATTTCATGGCCCGTTCCAGCCCTTCGGGCTGAATGGCGCTGGGCAGCCGGTCGTGAAAGACCAGTGCCAGCAGGCGCACCAGGGTCAACACGCCTTTGCCGAAGGCCAGCTCTCCGGCCTGCGCCGTTGTCTCCAGCAGTCGTTCGCTGCGGGCCAACCGATAGCCGTCCTCAATGGTCGGCAGGGCCGTATCGAGGGAGCTGCGGCAAAGATTGGCCAGGCAGTAGGGGGAGAGTTGTCGGGGGGCAACGTTGCCCAGAACGCAGAGGACCTTGAGCTCTTCCATGAGCGTCGTCAGCGTATCACGAAAGTCCTCGGTCGCATTGCTGCCGGTGGCCTTCAGGGGGAGGGTTTTACGGCGCGTCACGACATTCCCCTGGTCTTCCCAGAAAACGACCTCCCGGGCCGCCCAGGTGACGAAATGTCGTAAGCCCAGGGCGCTGGCACAGTGGCGCCCCATCTCAATCGCTTCTTCCGCTTCCTTGCGGGGAAGCAGCAACACACCGCCGGCCATGAGGCTATCGCGATTGATCCAGAAAACCAGAGCGGGCTGCTTCTCTCCGGTTGCCGTGAGCAAAGCCGGGAAGGTCTCGACCTTGCGGAAGGGATAGCGCCCCTGCTCAATGGCTGCTTCTGCCCACGCGGCCAGTTGCCGGCAGAAAAGTTCTGTAGTGATTAAATCCATTTCACCTTCGTCAGGGGCTTTCCCGGACCCACCACCAGGACGGGGGGGTTATTGGCGGCGCTTTTCCATTTCGATAACCAGTTTTTTCAGCTTGTCCAGATCTTCCTTGAGCTTGCGGTTTTCCTGAACAAGACGATTCTTGTCCTGCTGAAGCGTCTGGATCTTGATTTCCAGCGCCTCACGAGCCCGGTTGAGATCGGCCCATGCCTGTGCCTTGGCGGTCCATGGGCTATCGGGATAATCGCGCCGCAGCGTGTCGAGGGCGGCTCCGGGGGCTGCAGAGGATGTCTCGTCCACCGCCTGCAGAAATAGCTGGTGGTCGCCCGGACTTTTCGGCAGCGACCCGCAGGCGGTGAAAAACACGGCCAGCACCAGCAGCAGGAGACGGAAAATGAACCGCGTCATATCTTTTTCCGGCGATTGATCAGATAATTGCTCCCCGGAAGGGTTTTGAGATATTCCTTCATTTTGGCGCATTCCCGGCTGAAAGCCTGCTGCGAAGAGAATTCCAGGTTCTGCGAGAGGATAATGGCTATGGAAATGGACAAAAGAGGAAATTCCCGCTCGACCCCGAAGCGGTCCTTGGCCACGAAATATCCGGCCTGGCGATCTTCTTGCGAATAGAAATCCGGCACCTTGCGATCGAATTCTTCGATGAGTTCCCGGGCCATTTCTTCGACCCGGTCAGGAACGGTCAGGACGATGTAGTCATCCCCCCCGACATGCCCGACAAGGTCGTGCGCATCCCCCTTGCGGTTTGCAATGCGCTTGATAAGGCCAGCGACTTCGGCCAGAACCGCACTGCCGGCATGGTATCCATACCGATCTCCGTACGCCTTGAAATGGTCGAGGTCAATATACATGTGGGCAAAAGAAAGCCCCTGCTGGATTCGATGATCCAACTCCCGGTCGATGGCAAGATTTCCCGGCAGATGGGTCAGGGGGTTGGCATCCAGGTGCAATTTTTCCAGTTCGCCGAGCTTGTGCCCCATCAGCATGAACTCGCGGGCCAGGGCGCCGAATTCATCCCGGCTGCGGATGTCGATCGGGTGATCGAAGCTTCCTGCCGCTATTTGCTCGGTTGCCCGAGTCAATGCCCCCAGGGACCGGTGAATTCCTAAGATGACCATAACGGCGACGGGCGCAGAGCAGAGAAAACCGAGGAAGGCCAGAAGAAAGGTAATCCTGTAGGCTTTAGCGCTCGCGGTCGGCAGGTCGTCCAGGGTTGCTTCAATGACAGCCGTTTTTTCCGCGGTAAAGGTTTCCAGTCGGTCGGCCAGCATGGTCCGCCGGGGGGCCAGGGTTTCCGCGGCGAATTTTCGGGCATCCTCATACATCCGGCCAGTCAGGAAATGCAGTTCCTGCCTTCCACCCTTTTCGGCCTCGATCATCAGCGGTTCCAGGGAGTTCATGCCCTCGGGGGAGGCGGCAGCGAGAGCTGCCCGGGTGCTGGAGAATTCTTCATGCCGCTGCCCGAGTATTTCAAGGAGAGCATCATCTTCAAGGAGCAGGAACTGCTGTTCGATCCGTTCCTGGGCCAAAAGATTGTTCCGGAGGTCCCGGATCAGTTCGAGGGCACTGATGTCCCGTTTGACAAGTTGCTCCGCCCGGCGGGTTTGGGAATGCAAACTGGTCAGAGCATAGGCCAGGGCGACCATGCTGAAGAATGCCAAGACCAGATACCCGGCAGAGATTTTGGTGGTGACGCTGAATCGAGCGGGCATGGATCCTTCACGTCGGGGACCGAAAATGGAGCCGTTCCCGGGGAATTGGGGAAGCCTCAGGAGAAGAGCACCCCTGTCTTTTCCCCTCCCGCGCCAGGCCGCCGCTGAAAATGGCGGTAAGCCTCAGGAGTGACGGTCCGTCCCCGGGGGGTGCGATTCAGATAGCCTTGCTGAATGAGGAAGGGCTCTATAACGTCCTCGATCGTATCCTTCTCTTCGCCGATGGCCGCCGCCAGTGTTTCCAATCCCACCGGACCGCCGGCAAATTTGTCGATGATGGTCAGCAGCAGCAATCTGTCCATGTGGTCGAAGCCGCAGTTGTCGACTTCCAGACGGGTCAGAGCCATGTCGGCCAACGCGCGGTCGATGCCGCCGTCGCCTTTGACCTGGGCGAAGTCCCGGACCCGCCGCAGCAGGCGGTTGGCGATACGCGGAGTCCCGCGGCTGCGGCGGGCGATTTCCAGGGCGCCGGCCTCGTCGACAGGAATGCCGAGAATGCCGGCACTGCGACGGACGATGACGGCCAGTTCCTCATGCCGGTAGAATTCGAGGCGGCTGATGACGCCGAAACGGTCCCGCAACGGCGAGGAAAGCAGCCCGGCTCGGGTGGTTGCACCCACCAGGGTGAAGCGGGGGATATCGAGCTTGATGGTGCGTGCCGATGGCCCCTGGCCGATCATGATGTCGAGCTGGTAGTCCTCCATGGCCGGATAGAGGATCTCTTCAACCACCGGGGAGAGGCGGTGAATTTCGTCGATAAAAAGGACGTCGCCGGCCTCCAGATTGGTGAGGACGGCCGCCAGGTCCCCCGGCTTCTCAATGACCGGGCCGGAAGTGCTCTTGATGCTGACGCCCATCTCCGCGGCGATGATGTTGGCCAGGGTCGTCTTCCCCAGGCCCGGCGGACCGTAAAAAAGGACATGATCGAGGGCCTCCCGCCGTTGGCGGGCCGCATCGATGAAAATCTGCAGGTTTTCCTTGGCCTTGGTCTGGCCAATGTACTCGTTCAAGGTGCGCGGACGCAGGGATGCATCGAAACGGTCGTCGTCACCGGCGGTGGCAGGAGAAATCAGGCGGTCGGACATAGAACAAAGTCCAAGGTTAAGGGCTGAAGGCTGAAGGATATAGCATTTCCTTTCGCCTTTAGCCGGGTTTATCGTACCAGGACTCTAAGGGCACCCTTGAGAACTTCTTCCAGGGATGCGCCGGTAGGGATTTCGAGGGATTCAAGGACCTTGCGTGCCTGGTTCTCCTTGTAGCCGAGGTTGATCAGGGCGGACAGGATGTCTTCGAGAGGGTCGGCTGGCAGCGTTGGGGCGCCGGCAAGCGGCGTCCGGGGTGCCGGCGGGCCGGCTTTCAGGATTTTTTCCTTGAGCTCCAGCACCAGCCGTTCGGCGGTTTTTTTGCCGATTCCCGGCAGGGCGGAGAGTCGCTTCACGTCGCCAGCGGCCAGGGCCGTCCGGAGGTCGCCGGCGGGAATGTGGGAGAGAATGTTCACTGCCAGCTTCGGCCCGACGCCAGAGACAGCCAGCAACTGGCCGAACAGTTCCTTCTCTGCGACAGTCAGGAAGCCGAACAGGTGGATGGCATCCTCCCGGACGTGAGTGTGGACGTGCAGACGGACGTCGCCTTCCTCCGGCAGGGCATAATAGGTGGAAAGGGGGATGAGCAGACGATACCCGACCCCGCCGACGTCGATGATGACATGATCGAAAGACTTGTAGGCAAGGTGTCCGGAGAGTAGTGCAATCATGGAAACCCGTGAGGTGTGAAGGGTGAAGAAGGAGGGGCTATTCCGCTCATCTCGCCGCCGGTCAGCAGCGTCTGGCCGCCGCCTGAAGACGGCCCGCCAGTCCGCAGCTGTGGGCGTGACAGATGGCCACGGCCAAGGCGTCGGAAGCATCCTCCTGAGCGATTTCCGGCAGATTCATCAGCGCCCGAACCATCTGCTGCACCTGCGGTTTGGCCGCCTTGCCGTAGCCGACGACCGCACTCTTGACCTGCATGGCGGTGTATTCGTGCACCGGCAATCCGGCGTTTACGCCCGCCAGCAGGGCGACTCCGCGAGCATGACCGAGCTTGAGGGCGGAAAGCACGTTGCGGGAGACGAATATCTGCTCGACGGCTACTGCCTCCGGGGCGAACTCGGCGATGAGCCGGGTCAGGCTGTCGTGAATAGCCTTCAAGCGCAGCGGCAGTTCATCGCCGCTGCGGGTGCAGATGGCCCCGTTGTCAAGATGGACCAGTCGGTTGCCCTGCTTCTCGATGAGGCCGTAACCGGTGATCCGGGTGCCGGGGTCGATCCCTAAAATTCTCATAAAATCCGGCAAAAGGCCAAGGGCGAAGGGCTAAAGGGAAAAGACATCAGGGATCTACCTTGTGTCTTGAGCCCAGAGCCTTTTGCCGGGTTTATCCCATAACCTTCTCGATTTCCTCGTCGGAGATATCGAAATTGGCGTAGACATTCTGCACGTCGTCGTTGTCTTCAAGCTTGTCCATCAGCTTGAGCATCTGTTCAGCCGGTTTCCCCTCCAGCTTGACCATGGTCTGGGGGAGCATGGTGATTTCCGCCGTTTCCCATTTGAGGCCTTTGGTTGCCAGGGCTTCCCGGACTTCGATGAAGTCGGCGGGGTCGGTGAGAACCTCGTAGGCATCCCCTTCGTCCTTGACGTCCTCGGCACCGACTTCCAGGGCAGCTTCGAATATGGCATCGAAATCCTGGTCGGTGGAGAAGGAGATCAGGCCCTTGCGGTCAAACAGGAAGGCCACTGAGCCATTCACCCCGAGGCTGCCATTGTGCTTGCTGAAAATGTGTCGCACGTCGGCTACCGTGCGGGTACGGTTGTCGGTCATGAACTCGACGATGACCGCGACGCCGCCGGGGCCGTAGCCCTCGAAGGTTCCTTCCTCGTAGTTGACCCCCTCGAGATCCCCGGTCCCTTTTTTGATCGCCCGCTCTATGGTGTCCCTGGGCATGTTTTCGCTCTTGGCCTTGTCGATTGCGGTACGCAGGCGGGCGTTGGTCCCGGGGTCACCTCCGCCGATTTTGGCGGCAATGGTGATCTCCTTGATCAGTTTGGTGAAGATTTTGCCGCGTTTGGCGTCCTGGGCGCCCTTGCGGTGCTTGATGTTGGCCCACTTGCTGTGTCCTGCCATGGTGCGATGACTCCTTATTCGGTTTCTGGTCGATCCGCCTTCCGCGAAAGGCGCCTCATGTTAGCATGAAGAAAGCCGGGCGGACAAGGGGTTTCCGGAAAACGCACGCCGCCTCGCCAATGCCATTTTTTATCTGTCCGGGCACAATGGCAGGCTGAAAAATAACCCTCCGGCCGGCCAGTTGGTAGAGGGCGAAGGGTTCAGAGTTCAAGAATCACCGGCAGAATCATCGGCCGGCGCTGCAGCGTGCGGTTGAAGAAGCGACGTAAGGCCTTGCGCACCTCCACCCGAATCTCCTCCCAGTCTGTGACCGCCTCAAGGCTGTGCTCGGCGAGGGCCTCACGCACCGCGGCGCGGGCCTGCTCCAGGTAGCCGGCGCTCTCATTCTCGGGAACGAAGCCGCGGGTCAGCAGTTCGGGACCGAAGAGGATCTCGCCGCTCTTCTGGTTGAGGGCGAGCAGGACGACGACCATGCCGTGGTTGGCCAGGTGCCGCCGGTCCCGCAGCTGCATGACGCCGACGTCGCCGACCCCCTTGCCGTCAACGAAGATCCGCCCTGACTCCACCCGCTCCTCCAGGCGCAGACCGTTGCAGGAAACCACCAGCGGCCGGCCGTTTTCCAGCACCACCGCCTGTTCCGGCGCCACCCCCATCTGCCGGGCCAGCTGTGCGTGCTTGACCAGGTGGCGATACTCACCGTGCACCGGGACGAAGAAGCGGGGGCGGGTCAGGGCGAGAACCGTCTTGAGCTCCTCGCGGCTGGCGTGGCCGGAGACATGGATCTCGCTGGTCGTCTCGTAGAAGACTTCAGCGCCCCGCCGGTAGAGATGATTGATGAGCTCACTGATCGCCTTCTCGTTCCCGGGGATGAACTTCGAGGAGAGGATGACGGTGTCCCCCGCTTCCAGCGCGATCTGCTTGTGGTCGTCCATGGCGATGCGGGTGAGGGCGCTCATTGGCTCCCCCTGGCTGCCGGTGGTCAGAATGAGCACCTGTTCGCGGGGCAACTCCCGCATCTGGCGCAGCTCGATCAGGGCGTCGTCGGGAATGGCCAGGTAGCCAAGCTGGCGGGCGATGGAGGTGTTGGTCACCATGCTGCGACCGTTGACGAAGATTTTGCGGCCGCAGGCCAGCGCTGCATCGACCACCTGCTGGATGCGGTGGATGTTGGAGGAAAAGGTGGCGACGATGATGCGGCCGGGGCAGTGCGGCATGATCTCGGCGAAGGCCTCACCCACCGTCCTCTCCGAGAGGGTATGTCCCTCCCGCTCGACGTTGGTGGAGTCGGCCATCAGCAGCAGTACCCCCTCTTCGCCGTAGGCCGCCAGGCGGCCGAGGTCGGTCGGCTGACCGTCTACCGGCGTCGGGTCGAGCTTGAAGTCGCCGGTGTGGACAATGAGCCCGGCGGGGGTGCGAATTGCCAGCCCGGCGCCGTCGACGATGGAGTGGGCGGCGCGGTAGAATTCCACCTGGAAGGGATCGAGGTCGATGTTCTGGCGCGGGTAGACCCTGTTGAGGCTCGCCCGCTGCGCCAGGCCGTGCTCCTCCAGTTTCCCCTGCAGCAGGCCGATGGTCAGACCGGTGCCGTAGATTGGCGGATTGCCGAGCTGCTCAAGCAGAAAGGGGATCGCGCCGATATGGTCCTCGTGGCCGTGGGTCAGCAGCAGCGCGCGGATATCCTGCTGCCGACCGGCCAGCGCCGAAATGTCGGGGAGGACGAGATCGATCCCGAGCATGTAGGCCTCCGGGAACATCAGTCCGCAGTCGATCAGCAGAATCCGGCCACGGCACTCCAGAGCCATCATGTTGAGACCGATCTCGCCCAGCCCCCCGAGGGGGAGCAGGCGGACGGCGTCGGGATGCAGAGGGTCGAGGTCCATGGTCAAAGGTCCCAGGTTAAAGGTCCCGAGGTCCGAGGCCCGAGTCACAGCTTCTCACTTAGCGCTCCGGCGATGGGCCGCCGCACCGCTTCCATCAGCGCGTCGCGCCCGGCGGGAGTGGTGCCGGCCGTCGGAACGGCGGGGAAAAGGGTGACCCGGATGTGGCCGCCGCGGATCCAGCGGGTGTACTTCGGCATGACGTCGTGGCTGCCGCAGATGGCGACCGGGACGATCGGCGCTGCCGCGTTGATGGCGAGCACGAAGCCACCCTTCTTGAAGGGGAGCAGGGCGCCGTCCGGGGAGCGGGTCCCTTCGGGAAAGACGATGACCGAGGTCCCTTCGCTGATGCGCCGGGCCGCCTCCGTCATGCTCCGGATCGCTTTCTTGTGGTCGGAGCGGTCAACGGGAATGTAGCCGGTGCGGCGCATGGCGAAGCCGAACAGGGGGATGCGGAAGAGTTCCTCCTTGGCCAGCCAGCGGAACTGGACCGGCAGCCCGGCGTATAGGGCAAGGATGTCGAAGTTGCTCTGGTGATTCGGCATGTAGACGGCGGCGCCCAGGGGCAGGTGTTCGTGCCCCTCGACCGTCAGGCGCACTCCGGCCAGGAACAGGCCGACCCGGGCCCAGAATCGGGCATAGGTGTGCAGGTAGTCGGGGCTGAGAAAGGAGACGGGAACGCCGGTCAGGATGACGAAGAGGGTCCAGGGAATGAAAATGAGGTAGAAAAAGAGGGTGCGCAGCATTCCGTCCGTCCTCCGCGAGTCTTTGGCCGCGCCAGTCTAAGGGAGAGGTGCGGGGGGAGTCAAACTTTTTCCGGCAAGGCGGTCAACGGCTAAGCCCCTTTACACCCCCGCCGATTTCCGCTAGACTCATCCGCACTCAATTCAAGGAGGGAGCATCATGTCTGTCAACAAAGTGATCCTCGTCGGCAACCTCGGTAAAGACCCCGAACTGCGCTACACCCCTGCGGGTGCGGCGGTGGCGACCTTTTCGCTGGCCACCTCGGAGCGGTACAAGGACAAAAGCGGCGAGATGCAGGAGAAAACTGAGTGGCACAACATCGTCGCCTGGCGTCAGCTCGCCGAGATCTGCGGCAAGTTCCTGCACAAAGGGAAGCAGGTCTACATCGAGGGACGCATTCAGACGCGTTCTTACGATGACAAGGACGGCAACAAACGCTACATCACCGAGATCGTCGCCGACCAGATGCAGATGCTGGGGCGCGCCGGTGAGGAGAACGGCGGTCAGGCCCGTTCCGGCGGCGAGTCCCGCCAGAGCCGTCCGATGGCGCAGGCTGCTTCAAGGAGCACTCCCGCCTACGAGGATTTCGCGGATCCCCCGTTCAATCCCGACGACGACATTCCGTTTTAATTTTGAGTTGTCTTTGAGGCACAGACTGTCCAGGCGAGGAGTGATCCTCGCCTTTTTCTTTGCGCGGGAGCTTGACCGGGACGGCATTCGGCGTTTAAGTTTAGGCAGGCGGCACATCATCCGGGGAGCGTGATCATGGACGACATGCTGAAGCAGGCCAGAAACCTGCTCTCAACCGATCCGAAGCTCGCTGATCTGCAGGTCCGCGAGGCGTCGGGAGAGTTGCACCTGTTGCGCGGCGACGACTGCTTCGCTCGGCTCATCCCGGGTGAGTGGGAGGGGGTCTGGCGGATGGAAGTCTTCCGCAACCTGGAGCGGTGGGAATGCCTCGATTTTCAGGGAACCCTGGAGGAGTGCCTGGTTTTCCTGACCGAGAACCCGCACTATCTCTTCTGGGAGGGGTGATTCGCGGCGGTGCAATGTTGTGTGCAAAGTCGTTGCGCCGCTCTGCCGATTCTGTTAACGTCGTACGTCTAACACGCCAGGGATGAATGAGAAATATGCTGGAAGAGCGCAGACGGCGGCTCAGGGAGGCGCTGCGCGACCCTGATGAGGGGGTGCGCCAAGCGGCTGCCGAAGCCTTGGAAAAACTTGAGTCCGTGCAGGAAATCGAGCAGGTACTGGCCACCCTGAAGGCCGGCAACAGAGGCGCCAGGGTAAAGGCGCTCTATGCTCTGGAGCGGATCAACTCACCGCAGGTTTTCCCCCCGCTGCTGGCTGCACTCAAAAGCTCGGATCCCGATCTGCGGGCGGCGGCCATTCAGGTTCTGGGGGCGAAGAAGGAGCCCAAAACCCTCGGCCCGCTGGTCAAGCATCTCAAGGACCCGGCGCCCGCCGTACGGGTGCATGCCGCCGAGGCGCTGGCGAATTTCGCCGACTCACGACTTGTTCCCTACCTGATCGCCGTTCTGGCTGAGGCGGATG